>DASXFZ010000040.1 GCA_036489315.1 Candidatus Cybelea sp. | reverse complement strand
GCTCCAGTTGTTCTCGCTCGTCGCGCGTAAGATTGAGGTCTCGCTTGGGTCGGCCACGAACGGTTTGCCTGGATTTCCTCACTTATCCAGTATACCAAAAGTCTCGTGTTATTGCAATGAACTTATAACTCACAACACTAGCGTTAATTTACAAATACCCCGCGGGCGGCAAGCCTATTAGAACGATCACAGGCCAGCCCGGAGCAGGCGTAGCCGTTAGCGCCGCGCCGTCCTTTGGCCCGGTTAGACGAGATGTAAGAACTCGATTTTAAAAGGCGCTTCTCGTCGTCCTGCCCTCTAGACTTTTTCGCGGTGCCCTTTCGGCGCGCGCGCGGAACTGCTCCGCCGACTTCGGTCGATCGATACTTGTATACAAATATTCCTACGAAATCCATGCAGAGTCCGGGACCGTTATGCAGCTAGCAACGGGCTCCAGGGCGCCTTATTTGTCTACAGCACGCACGAATAAATCGACGCAGCGTGTGCTATCGTTCCAAAAAAAGACGACCGGTATTACCGTGGCAGACTACCCCTACCTGGAGAAGGGAGGTAAACGATCGCGATGCTGGCGGCCCTTCTCTTCACCGTCGCGCTGTCACCAACTCCGAGTCCCAAACCGAGTCCAAAGCCGGCGATAAAGAAAACGCGGCATTATCGGACGATCGGCCACGTAGCCTCCCGCGAACGAAACCAAAATCTTGTCGGCAAGGTGCCTGCAGCCTCGGTCGGTACGATCGATCAAGAGCAGATAAAGACGCGACCGGTGCTGCGCCCCGGTGAAATCCTTGAGGCGATCCCCGGCCTGCTCGTCAGCCAACACAGTGGCGAAGGGAAGGCCAATCAGTACTACCTGCGGGGGTTCCAGCTCGATCACGGCACCGATCTGGAGAGCACGATTGCCGGCACGCCGATCAATCTCCCGACGCACGCGCACGGCCAAGGGTATTCGGACATCAACTGGCTCATGCCCGAGCTCGTCAGTTTCGTCGAATATCAGAAGGGACCGTACTATGCGGCGACGGGTGATTTTTCGACTGCGGGGGCGTACACCTTATACTACAAAAACACCCTGGACGCACCAATAACGGAGTTCGGCATCGGTAACTATGGTTATGGCAACGTGCTGTTCGCCGGTTCGCCGCGCGTCGGCGTCGGGAACCTGCTCTACGCCTTTCAGATTTACCACGATAACGGCTCGTTTGAACGGCCCGACGAGTACGCCAAGTTCAACGGCGTTCTCCGTTGGAGCCGCTCAACGGAAAACACCGACTTCAGCGTCACCGCTATGGGATACCATGGAACGTTTCAATCAAGCGATCAAATTCCGCAACGCCTTGTCAGCGATGGGGAGCTAAGTCCCTACGGCCTCATCGACCCTTGGGACGGCGGCACGACCTACCGCTACTCTCTGGCGAGCCAGTGGCAGCACAGCGATTCGAACGGCACGACGGAAGTCAACGTATTCGGATTTGCGCAATACCTCAACCTATTCTCCGACTTTACTTACTACCTCGACGATGCGACGGACTACTACAACGTCACCCGCAACCCCATAACGTGCACCGCCGGGTACAAAACCTGCAATCCGAATGCCGCGCACGTACCAAGCTATATCTCGTACTGCCCCGCCAACGACGTCCCCGGCGCGGCGCGTGCACCCGTACACTCGGTGACGCCGGTTCCGTTCGTCTTCGCCTGCGGCGACCAGCGCGAACAGCTCGACCGTCGATTCGTTTCGGGTGCGAACGCTTCGCGAACGTTCAACCCTTCGGGGAGGGTGACGACAACGGCCGGAGCCGGCGTCCGAAACGACAACATTCCAACCGTGGAACTCTCTCTGGTACACGACCAGATCCCGTATCCGAATGGTACGCTCAGCCTCGCGCACGTCGTGGAGCGAGACACCTACGGGTGGGTTCAGAGCCTCCTGCGAGTCGGCTCCAGGCTGCAGCTGACTCCCGGCCTGCGCGCGGACCAATACAGCTTCAACGTCAACGATAGCGTCGCGGCCGATTCGGGGCTTGTGAACGCCGGCATCCTGAGCCCGAAGTTTACGGCGGCATACGTCCTCTCGCCGTCGCAAGAGCTGTACGCCGATTGGGGCGAGAGCTTTCATAGCAACGACGCGCGCGGAGTCACCGACACGCTCGATCCTCAGACTCAGGCTCCGTACAACGCGCTCGGTCAGGCGGTTTTACAGAATACGCCGCTCGCTCGAGCCGCCGGCCTTGAGTTTGGATACCGCTATTCGCGGGGCGGCCTTAACAGTACGATCTCGCTCTGGCAACTCCACCTCAACTCGGAGCTGGTCTTCGACGGGGATGCCGGCGTGACGTCGGCGGGCGGCCCCACGATGCGGCGCGGCATCGAGTTTGCCAACTTCTACCAGCCCAAGCCATGGTTGACGTTCGACGCCGACATCGCAACCTCAAATGCGCGCTTTCTCACCGACCCGCAGGGCCTGGGGACCTTCGTTCCGGAGTCGATCAACGTCGTCACTGCGGCCGGCGTAACGGTCGACAAGCCGGACTATGCCGCAAGCCTGCGCCTGCGCTATTTTGGACCGCGTGTGCTGGATCAAGCGGGCGACGCGGTCTCGGCGGCCTCCGTGACCTATAACGCGCAAGGCACTTGGAAGACGCATCGAGGCTACGACATTGTCGCCGATGTTTTTAACATCTTCAACGCCCAAACCGACGACGTGGAATACTACTATCAATCCTGGCTGCCGCAGGACGCCGCCAACCCCGCCTTTGCGAGAAATCCAGCCGTCAATCCGGCGCTTGGGGGCGGCGGCGTTAACGACTATTACTTCCACCCGGGCGAGAAGCGCACGGTGCGCCTAAGCATCATTATCCATTAGTATTCGGGAACTTCTCCGCCGAACATATAAGACAGCATTAAGAGCCATCGCTGAAACAACCCCTGTCGTCGCCGCATTCGTCGCTTTTCGGTCGCGTTCTCGACCGGCACCCTCAAATCTACACAGGAGCCATTTTTCGCGTTGCAAAAACCGCAAGAGGGGCCAAGCGTCCGAAAGTAAGGAGTGAAAATATAATGAATCGTATGAAAGACATACGGGGAGCAATTGCGTCTCTCGCGGTAGCCGGGACTCTTGTTGGATGTGGCGGGGGCGCCGCAACGGCGCCATCAAACGCGCTGCTGCCGGCCTCGCAGATGCGGCCGGAGCGCGCTCCGGTTATCGACCAGCGATGCCCCTCCGAGAAGGGCGTTTCCGCAAAGCCGTGCGTGGTGAAGCTCTCGGCCGGCACGCCCGAAGTTACGGTGACCACCGCGGGTCCCAAAGGTGGAAAGTTTACCTTCCACGACTCAAAATGTACGTCCAGGCTGATCGCTACCATCAAGGGAAAACGCGGCTCCTATAAGGTAAAGGCGGGAACTCACGGGCGAGGGCAGTGCGTGGCCACCTTCGTCGATTACAGCGCCGCGGGGAAGCGGCTCGGTGCGGCTAAGGTGATTATCCTAAACAACGTGGACGAGGGCTCATAAGCGCCCGCTCTTGTTGGCGCCGTGACTTTCGCACCACGGCGCGATGGGTCGAAAGCCTCAACCGCGGCGTCGAAAGCACCAAGGCGCGCGGCTCGACAGTTTAAAGAAGCAAGATTAAGCTAGCGTCTATATTGTCGGGCGCTTAAGGGAGCATTGAATTGCGACGGGTACCTCTTTTCGCATCGGTCACGGTTTTATTCGTCGGCCTTTCGGGCTGCAGCGGCGATGGGCGGGCTGTCGCAACACCGGCCTTGCCCAGCCTCGGTAACGCCGGTGTTCGGATGCCCGCAGTGCTCGCCGAAACTCCTGATGCCGCCGGCGAAAAAATTTACGTTTCGAACTCCGCAGCCAACAACATCGCCACCTATACGTCGGCCGGAAAGGCCGCGAAGCCGACGATCACCAAGGGCATAAACGACCCTGGTATTATCGCGGTCGACGCAAAAGGCAATATCTACGTTCCGAACTACGAAGCTGACACCGTCACAAAATATACGTCGAGCGGAAAGCTAATCAAACCAACCATCACCGTCGGTCTGAACGAGCCGACCGGCGTGGCGGTCGACGCGCACGGCAAGATCTACGTATCAAACGCCTTCACGTCAAACGTTACGACGTACAAGTCAAACGGCCAGCAGACGACGCCGACCATTTCGAACATCGACGGACCTCGCGGCATTGCCGTCGACAAGAACGGGAAGATCTACGTCGCGAACTTTGGTGCGGGCATGGTGACCACGTACACCGCCGCCGGCAAGGCGACCAAACCAACGCTCACCGGGCTCAACGGCCCCGGCGGCGTCGCCGTCGATAAGAATGGGAAGATTTACGTTACCAACTACTACGGCAACTCGCTCGTCACGTTCACGGCAAGCGGAAAACCGACGACTCCCACGATCGCGACGGGATTAAGCGCGCCGTTCGGCGTAGCGCTCGACGCCGCCGGAAAGATCTACGTGATCAACCATAGTCCCGAATCGCTCGTCACGTTCACACCCAAAGGCGCACCGAGCACGCCGACGATCACGACGCTGAGCGAGCCGTGGGGTGTCGCTATTCACTGAGGTCTGCCCTCGCCCACCCGGTACGGCGCCGTCGTCAGCCTGGATCGTACGCGATGCCGCCGAGCTGCTTGAACTTCTTGTCGGTGTAGGTTTGCACCACGCGGCCGCTGGGGAACTTGACGAGCACCCCGTCGAGATCGCTCTGATCTGCTCCGAAGAGTTCGGTACCCTTCGAAGCGATTGCGAATTCGCCCCAGTTACCGCCGGTCTGCATCGATTTGCCCGTCGGCGATCCGGACTCGGTGTACTCGGCGACCTCGTTCGTGGTACCGCCCGCTGAATCGACGATCAACAGGTTTCCAGCGGGATCCGGAGCGACGTCGACGGGGTTTGGCAGACTGCTCAGAAGCAGTTTGGCTTTCTTGCTCCCGGCGGGATACTCGACGACGTAACCCGGCGGGCTGAACACCGTCGCGGTGGCAAAGATGTTTCCAGACGCGTCGCACGAGACCGACTCTGTCTCTCCGTAGGGGTCAGTCAACGAGCCGGTCGGCCGGTGCTTTCCGTGGGCAAAGACCGCGATAGATCCGTTCGCGACGTAGAGCACGCCGTTTGCGCACAGTGTCGGAGCCAACGCGTGCTGGGCGTCGTGGTATTCGGAAGAAGCCTTGGTCGCGCCGCGCTTGAAGACGACCACGTCCTGGCTGCCGGCGTTGGCCACGTAGAGTCGATGTTTGGCGTCGATGAAGAGATACGAGGGGTAGTCGATGCCCTCGGTGAGCCGGCCGACGAGCGCCCCGCTCGGCTTGAAGACGTCCACGAAGTTCCCGAGGCTATCGGCGACGTAGACGAGGCCGCCGCGCGGTTCGCGCAAGCCGATCGGCATCGCAGGAACGCTGATACTGCTGGTTCGGCTTAGGTTTGCAGCGGTTGGCGGCGCAACATTCCCGCCGCAACCCGCCTGCGCGGCGATAGCTGCAAGGGGCGCGATGACGCTCATCGCCCGCCGGCATATTGCCCGAATACTCATGAACTCACCTCGTCTTGTTACCGAACGACGCTTCACCCTGGTGTCTGCGCGTCCTCCGCTTCATCTTTAATTTCAGCCCTTGCCGACTCGTCGACGATCTCGACCGATTCGATCTCCTCGGCGTTTGGTATCGCCGCCAGGCGCTCTTCGGTGGTGCCGAGAGACGGGTTGACGTCGTGCCACTGGATCGCAAACGGTGCGTGCACTCGAATCTGCGCTTCGAAACCCGCGATGAGCTGGCCCGTTAACGTGCGGCCGCCGCTGACCAGCCGAACATTCTGATTGGCGTACCTCTCGAGCTCTTCGTTTGTCATCTCGGCTTCTTCCTCAGGCCGGCGAGCCTGCCCCGTCGGGGCGCGGGCAGCGGGTCGCCGAACGGCGCCAAAACTAAAGAGCGGGACCGGCATCGCCGGCCCCGCTCTTTATATTCGACTTGGAAGTTACGGAGTGTACTCGAAGATCGTTCCGACCCCACCCTTGGGGCCTTTCAGATTGCCGCCCCAGATCGTCACGCCGTAGAGCGCGCCGTTCATCACGGTAAGGTTGGCGTACGGAACGCGTCCGCCCGGTCCGCCCGTGAAACTGTGAAGCACCTGCTCTGAACCCGACGGCGAGATCGAGTAGATCGTTCCTTCGCTCGTGGGCTTGCGCTGTACGTCGGGACCGGCCTGCTTGCCGCCGGTGCCGCCGTACGCCGTCGTGCCGTAAAGCACGCCGTTGAGCACGGTCAGGCCGTCGAACGGCTCGATGCCGTCGCCCTTTTCGCCAAAGCTGTGCAGCACCGTCTCCGATCCCGAGGTCGTAAGCGCGTACGCCGTTCCTTTATTATGCGCTCCGCCTTGCTGCGTCGTTCCATACAGAACTCCGTTGAGCTCGGTTAAGCCGGCGAACGGAAAGGCGCCATCCGTTTTACCGGCTTTGAAAGTGTAGAGAACGGAGTAACCCGTGCCGTTGGGATTGATCTTAAAGACGGTTCCGGCGCGTTGCGTTCCGCCTGAAGAGGTCGTGCCGTAGAGAACGTTGTCGGCGTAGAGCAGCGTACCGAGCGGCCAAGAGCCGTCATCTCCGGCTTGGAAACTATGAATGACCTTTTCGGTGCCCGATGGGCTGACGCTGAAAACGGAACCGACGCCCGCTGCGCCCCCATAGTAGGTCGTCCCGTAGATCGTTCCGTTAACGTTCGTTAAGCCGGCGCGGGGATCGTTGCCGTTTTTCCCAGTGAAGCCTACCACCAAATGCTCGGTGCCGGAGGGCGTGAGCGAATAGACGGTGCCTTCATTCTTTTTGCCGCCCGTTTGCGTCGTTCCGTAGAGCGTACCCTTGACGTCGATGACGCCGGCGTACGGCCGAGTACCCGAGGTGAGGCCCGCAAACCGGTAGACGACGGTTTCCGTGCTTCCGTCAAATGAAAAAACCGTTCCGCATCCGATGCCTGGATAGCAGCTTTTGTCCGGACTGCCGCCAAAGTTCGTCGTGCCGTAAAGGAGGTTGTTATCGGCGAGCAAGGTACCCACGGGCACTTTCCCGTCGCGCGACGACTTGAACGCGTGAAGCACCTTGAAGCTTCCACTGCTCGAACTCTTCTTCGCCGTTTGGCCCAACGTGGGCATTGACGAAGTTGCCGGCATGCTAGAGCAGCCAGACAGAATGATGATGCACAAAGCTAGACCCACTCTTCGCATGAGGTTATACTCCGATCGTCCTTGACGTAAGTAGCTGGACCTTCCGATTTAAAGCGGGTCTCAGCTTCGCCGATTCGGTGCGGGCCCCTGCCCCGCGCAGCTTACCGAGTTCACGCACGACAGGCAAGGATTCAGCACCCTTCCGCAGAGAATCGGAAAGATCACCGTCGGTCAAAACGATCGGTGCCCTTTCCAATCGTTACTTATGGAGGTTTTGTCATGGAGCTTCGCGCTTGGCGCTCATTCATACCAGCAGCAGTAACATTACTGGCAGTATCGGCGTGCGGAGCACCCACGGCCTCGGGCGGCGACGCAATGAGTCCTGCGGTTTCGGCGCCGCTTGGCGCTGCTGGAGCGCAACGTCAGGTTGATAGCAAATCGATTCTCAAAGTTCTCACGAAGACCGTAGTCATCGGTTCGACCATCGACCCGAAGAACGGCGATCAGAATCCGCGTGGTCTGACGATTGCCCACGGTAGCCCGCACGGCACCTTGACCAAGGGGCAGCTTGTCTTTTGCAACTACTCCGATTCGTCGGGCAATCCGGGTGCTGGAACGAGCATCGACGTCCTCAATCCGAGCGCAGGCTCGACTCCCCAACGCTTCTTCGATAACGCTCTGATTAAGGGATGCGTAGGGACGGCGGTCCACCCGCACGACGGAACCGTTTACGGCGCGGGTGAGGCCAGCGGTAATCTCGTCGAGATCGGCAAGAAGGGCGCGGTCGAGAAAACCTACGGCGGCAAAACGTTCGTCACGCCGTTCTCCGACATCGTTACCAACCCGTCGCAGAACTTTTCCCCACTCTACGTCTACGTCGGAACGACTAAAGGAACCGTCGTCAGCATCAGCGTGGGCTTCTATGGGAACGGAACGGCGACCGAAGTGGCAAAGGGTTTTGCCACGAGCAAAAATTCGCAGGGCGGCCTCGCACCGTCAGGTTTCCAATACGACCAGGTCAACGATACGCTGTATATCGTCGACGGCGCGAGCAACACGATCGTCTCGTTCTTTAATGCGAGCGACCTTCTGGACAAAGACGAAATCATTGTCCAGCCTGGCGGAAAGACATTCAAGTGCCGCTACCCCAAGACGTCCTGCGGTAAGCTTGTGATGAGCGGGTCGCCGCTGAACGCACCGATGGCCTCAGCCGTGCTTCCCAATGGAAATCTCGTCGTCGCCAATACGCAGGGGACGGCGAACACTCTGGTCGAGCTGACGCCAACCGGTAAAGTGCTCGATACCAAGGTCGTCGATACGAGTTCGACACAAGGCGTATACGGGCTCGTCGCACGCGGAACGACCGATGCGAACACCGTACTCTTTTTCACCGATTCAAACAGCAATACGGTTCAGGAGCTGACGCGTTAACGGCGCTCCTTCTCCCCTCCTAAACGGTTCCCGCAGCAAAAAGACCTGCCCCCACTTCGGGGGCGGGTCTTTTACGCGCGCGGGTCTTTGGCTACCAGTCGGTGTCGGGCGCGAGATACGAATGCTTCTCATGCATGAAGTACGATTTGCCTAAGCTTGAGACGATCGGCTGGAACGGAATCGGCGACTGCTTGTAGTTGAAACAGTCGACGATGCTCTTCGACGACTTATCCGTCGTATTCAGCGTGCCGAGACTCCAGTTTTGCTCGATGTACTTCAGAATGCTGCCAAACTCGTAGTTGGTCTTGGAAATGTAGCCCGCTTTTGCGTAAGGAGATATAACGAGCATCGGCACACGTTCTCCGGGGCCGGCGTACTTGCCCAGCTTCCCGGCTCTATTGTCGTAAAAGCCGCCCCAGTCGTCCCAGACGACAATAATCGCCGTTGAGTCCCAGTACGAACTCTGGCCGATCGCATTGACGACGGTGGCGATCCACTCGGGGCCGTTGTCCGTGTATTTGCCGCCCATTTTGGTGAACGGATGATCGGAGTTGCCCCCCTCAGGTATGACCCACGACACCGCCGCCAGCTTGCCGGACTGGACGTCGCTCAAAATTTTCGTCTCGGGGGTCGAGATATTACTCGTCCATTCGGGTCCATATCGCACGGGATAGACGACGTCAAACGCGCTCCACAACTTACCGTCAATCTGGCTCGATGGCGGCGCGTAATACATCCACGTTATGCTTTTCGCATCGAGCCGATCGCGAAGCGTGAGATACTTATTTTTGAACTTGTTGGAGCACGGGAAGGGGCCTACTTTCACAAACTCATTACCCGGAGTGATGAGATGCGTCGCCGTTCCCGGGGTGGCGTCGCAGCCCCACCAACACGTGCCGCAGGTGGGATCGTCTACCAATGCTTTGTTACGTTCGACGACCGTGCCGCCTCTGATCAGATCTTGGTGTGCCGTAAAACTGTCGCTCGCCTGGGTCGTGAACATGTGCTCCGCCAGGGCGTACTGCGAAGCCAGCGTCCAATACGGTTTGACCTGCGTAGGGTCGGTATACTGATAAGGGTACGTGCATTCGAACAATCCGACCCCGCCGAACCGGATCAAATCGAAAGCGTCCAGCTTGCCGCCATCGTACGCAATCGAGTACCCGCTCTTCCACGAGTGGTTCAGGTCCTTGGTGAGGACCAGCGGCATCTCTTTAAGGGCCAGCGCGCCACCTGAGATCGGCGGGCTGCAGTTCGAATTGGGCACGGCTTGGCCGGTCGTCGTTCCGTCGGCTCCAGGAAATGTCGCAAAAAGATCGTTGAAGCTTCGATTCTCCTGGATCATGAGGACGATGTGCTTAATCGGGGAACTCGCCGTATGCCTCTGAGCGCCGAACGGCAGCCGAGCGGCAGGAAGCGACGACGACGGTGCGTTGCCGCCGCAAGAGGCGAGCACGATGGCGGCCGTCCAGCACGTAAACGCGTAACGCAAGAAATTCGAAATGGTCATCCCTTTCTCCGTAAACGTCGATGGTCGCGAAGACCCGTTTTAGCCCCAGCACGGCATCACCTCGCGGTTGGCGTCTTCAGATGATCTACGTCAACTTGAAAGTTCGGGGTTCCCAAGCTCTCCGAAGATATTACGGATTGCACGGCCAAAATCAAACGAAATCTATGACGCTGGTTCTTTCGTACCATGAATTCATGTTGAAATGGCCCGCATATAGCAAATAAGGGGGATTCGCATAGAGCCCGCAGTGTTCTATTATTTAATAGCTAGGGGATCCTAGCAGAGAGAGCGGACACAGGGGACCGAAAAACGCACGGTCCCCCTCTCAACGAAGCTACCGTTGCTGCTGAATAAGGACAGAGGCTCGCGGAAAGGCAGTACCGTGAGCCCCATGAGGGGTCCAATGGGGGTTAATCGGGTGGCCGCTCTCTCGAATCCTCCAAGCCTTCGCACCTTCCGTCGCGAAGGTAGTTCGATGCGCTTCGCGGTGAAAGTGATTTTGGGCGTCGGCCTCTTTGCCGTCGGGCTTTGGCTCCTCCTAGCCCAATCGGGCCTTGCCATACCGCGGCTGAGCTACCAAGGCTTCGAAGCCTACGAGTTGCCGGCAGGCTTCGGATTCGTCATCGCCGGCATTCTGGTACTGTGGCTGTGGAAAATCAAAGAGTCGACCGCAACGACGATCCAGACCACGGCGACCGGCGAAGGCGGTCAGCAGACGACCGTCACCACCACCACGACGACGCAGACGGCCGAAGAGTACGCGAAAGGGCGAAAGCCCGGCGCCTAAGTCGGCGGCGGCGGCCGGTCTTCGTTACCGCGATGGCGGTAGACGATTCGTCCCTTGGTGAGATCGTAGGCCGAGATTTCGACGTCGACTCGGTCGCCCGGTAGAATTCTGATGCGATGACGGCGTAAGCGGCCGGCAATGTGGGCGAGGATCGTATGACCGTTGTCGAGTTCGACGGAGAAGGTCGCGCTGGGGAAGACTTGCTTGATGCTCCCGGCAACCTCGAGCGGCGCTTCCTTGAGGTTTTCCGGCTTCGGGCCGCGCTGCTGCTTGGGGCCAGTTCGTGGTCGAGGTCTGCGTGCTGCTATGAGATGCTCCTAACTTTGAAAGACGTGCTTGGTTTTTGCGACCCGCCATTCTTCCGGAGGGTCGCCCTCGGCCCCTACGGCTGCGGGTGCTGTTGAAGCAGCTGCCCCAGGGTCTGCGCGAGCAGAGCTCGGTTGCGGAACTGCGCCGACAGCGGCGTGACCGTCGGAATCTCGCTCAGGCGCTCCCCCGGAATCGCCGCGCCGATCGGTCCGTAGGGCAGCAGCGAGTAACCGGCCACCGCGCGAAAGAGCAGCTCGGCCCAAAAGGCGTTCGCCCAGCCGAACTGCGGCCGCGTGAAGTGCGCCGGATCGTCGGGATCGTCGGGATCGACCGACTCGTGCATCAAGCCGTTGAGCGTATCGCTCTGGTCGAGCATCTTGATCGCGTTGACGATGTCGTCGCGCGAGGTCGTGGTCAGCGCCGCGCCGATGATGCCGAGCGGCCAGATCCAGCCCTTTGGCGTGTGCGGGCTGCCGAGGCCCGTCGCGTACTTGCCCGTGTAATAGTACGGGTCGTCGAAGCTCAGCGTGAAGCGCCGCGTATTAAGGTAGACCGGATCGGTGGTCGCGCACCAGCCGGTGAACGGCAGGGCCGTCAGGTTGGGGAGGTTGGCATCATCCATCAGGTTGTTATTGCCGTAGCCGTCGGTCTCGTAGACGTACATCCACCCGCCGTAGCCCGCACTGAACGTTCGTCCGTAACGCTGCACGCCGGCTTGCACTTGGGTAGCGATGGCGGTCGCGTCCTGGGCCAGCTGATCGTCCTTGAAGGCCTCGCGCGCGAAGGCGGCTACCAGCTTCATCGCCACGACCGCAAAGGCGTTCTGCGGAATGTTGAAACGATAGGTCACCGGATCGTCCGACGGCCGAAAGGCGCTCCAGATCAGGCCGGTGTTAGGATTGTACTGGTCGTGCGTCGGAACGGGGTTCGGCCAGGAGTAGTGGCTGCACGTTGCGTGCTGCTGCTCGCACTTGAGCACCGCGACGATCTTCTGCAGCGCGCTGTGCACGGTCGGCGTGAAAATGCCGCGGTCGCGCGTATTGGCGTAGTAGACGAAGATCAGCACGACCGGC
Organism: Candidatus Cybelea sp.; assembly: GCA_036489315.1. Taxonomy (NCBI): domain Bacteria; kingdom Bacillati; phylum Vulcanimicrobiota; class Vulcanimicrobiia; order Vulcanimicrobiales; family Vulcanimicrobiaceae; genus Candidatus Cybelea; species Candidatus Cybelea sp. Next base: position 86,360 of record DASXFZ010000040.1, on the reverse strand, counting down.
CACGAGAGCGAGTCGATCTCCCACTTGTCCTCCCACACGCGGTAGTCGGCGCTGAAGGCCTCCGCGTAGGGGTTGACCATGATGTTCTTCGCGTCGCGCTCGACGACGCCGTAAAACGTCTTCCTCAGGTCGGGGTAGTCGTGGACGAAGCGAATGTACGGCATCGTCTGCGCGGCTGAATCGCGTAGCCACATCGCCGGAATGTCGCCCGTCTGCACGTACGTCGTGCCGTCGCTCTCGCTAAAGAAGTTAGCGAAGAGCTGCTGGAAGAGCGTCTCGGCGACGACCGGGCGGATCTGAGTCTCGATCGGAATCGTGAGAGTTTGCGCTCCGGCCGGCGGGCATACGGCCAACACCCAAGCCACGCCGAGCAAAAACGCGCGCCTCATCGGCGAGGCGCTTGCCCGCCGCCCAGCCCGCTTCCTGCCGTCGCGACAGGCGCCGGAGCCGGCGCGCGGAAGCTCAACACGTGGCGGCGGCGTTCTCTATCGGGCTCTTCTTCTGGATGATCGTGTCGGCGATCGGAACGATGATTTATTTCCTGCCGTCAATCCTCGCCGTCGTCGCACACCGCCGCAACTCCGCCACGATCGTCGTTCTCAATATTCTACTTGGCTGGTCGTTCATCGGTTGGGTCGTCGCGCTCATCATGGCGCTGATGAAGGATCCCACGCCGCTACAAGTCGTTCACCTGCACCAGCAGGTCTACTCTACTGCAAGACCACCGGGAACATCGATCGAACCGGTCGTCGCCGACCGCCCTGAACCCGGCCGCGACCAAACAAAACTTTCTGGCTAATCTCGCGTCACCTAGGCGCCCGCCCGCCGCCGGTTCCACGGGGGCCACCGACGGCGCGTCGAATCTCCGGAAGTTATGGCACGACTTCAATGGAACCGGCTTCTTGTTCGCATCGCTGGGATCGCTCTTCTCGCCGGCTGCGGGGGTGCGCAATCGACCGTTCCCGCTGGAGTGGCCGTGCAGCCTCAAACGACACGTCGCGCGCCCGCGGGCGACTTGCTCTACGTCGTCGGCCATACGGCGACCTGGGCCTACGTGTACGTGCTGTCGTTCCCCGCGGGTCGGGTCGTGTACAAAATATCCAAGCAAATTACCGGCCTTTGTTCTGACCGCCAGGGTAACGTGTACATGACGCAGTCGTTCCAATCCACATCAACGATCTTCGTGTATAGACACGGCGCAAAAAAACCGATGGCGACGTTGTCCGACCCAGATAATGGCGCTGCCTCTTGTGCCGTCAATCCGAAGACCGGCGACCTCGGCGTCGGTAACGTTGAGGGCGGCACGCTGCTCATCTATCCGCACGGACAAGGGAAGCCGAAGCGATACTACTTGTGGCTCTCGCCGAACGACCTCACGTACGACTCCGAGGGCAATTTGTTCGTACTGGGTGGCAACAGCTATGCAACCCTCGGCGAGCTCATCAACGGAAAGTTCAAGCGCGTGATCCTCTCTCCCCACGTTCCGAATCCAACGGGTCTTCAGTGGGACGGGAAACATATCGCCGTCGGAGGCGAAGCTGGAAGCTCGTCATACTACTACTACGGACAGATCAATCGGTACGCGATCGACGCGCGCAAAGGTTCCTTGAAGGGCTCTACAACCCTAAGCACCGACGCCGCACGGTTCTTCGTCCGCGGTTCGACGCTGATCGTCTCAGATGGCTATACGCTGTACTTTTTTTCCTATCCCGCCGGAGGCGAACCAACCAAGACTATAAAGGACGTCGACGAACCCGGCAGTATGACGGTGAGTGTAGCGCCATGAACCTGACAAAGGCCATGTGCCTTTCGGCAGTCGTCGCTTCCCTAGTTACCGCCGGATGCGGAGCACTCCAGCAGCAACCCGTGATTCCGTCGCAGGCACCGGCGGCGGCGCGGCTCGCGAACTCCAGCGATCTGCTCTACCTGATCGGCTCCTACGGCGCGCGTAAGCTCTCCGTCTTTACCTCGCCCGCCGGTCAGCCGCAGCACAGCGTGCTGATGCCTCACGGCGGGGTCTATCTCTGTTCCGACGCGCGCGGCCACGTCTTCGCACCCACGTACGACGTCATTTTCGAGTACGCTCATGGCGGCCGGCGGCCGATCGCGGAGATCGCAGATCAAGGGGCGCGAAGCGACCAGTGTTCCGGGGATCCCATGACGGGCAATCTCGCCGTCATCAATACCGTCAAGGTGACCAGTTGCAGCGTCGCAATATTTAAAGGTGCGAAAGGGCCGCCTGCGATCCACACAGCTTCTCGATTTCGAATCTGTCAGTACCCGGCCTACGACGCTCGGGGGAATCTCTTCGTTGTCGCAAGCACGCAAACCAAGTCCTATCTCTTAGAGCTGCCGTATCAAGGCGATAAGTTCACGGCCTTTCTGCTAAACGAGCAGCTCGCAAACTTATACGATATGCACTTTGATGGACAGTACCTCGCGGTACAGGCGAAGGAGCTTGGCACCGAGGATCGCCCAATCGTAATCTACCGGGTCAAAGTTTCGGGAACAAAACTCGTCATCGTGAAGACGCTCCGCTTTGGGGGCTGGCGAAATCAAGTCGAGTACTTTGCCGTAGCGAACGGCTACCTCCTCACGAATATAGGAGAGAGCGAAGTCGGCGTTTGGGCTTACCCGAAGGCCGGGGGAATGCTATCTCATTTTACCGCGGTCGACTCGCCAACCAGCTACGCGATCAGCGTCGCACCGCAGCGCTAACCCGGCAAGGGCGCCGCGGTAAACTCGTAGAGCCGGCCGTCGTCGCTCGCGGTGCCCGTAATCTTGCCGTCGGCAGACATCGTGCCGCGCAGCGTAAGCCCCATTCCGATGTAGAGCTGAACGTAGCCGTCATTTTGGCTGACCGTGCCAATAACGGGGACAGTGTGGTTATCGAGCGGATCCGGGCCCACCGATGTGCCGGTATACTTGCCGCTGATCGTCCCGTCGCTCACGGCGAGCGTCATCGTCCCGGAACGCGGAATCCCCGATGTTCCGAAGATGGGAGCAAAGGCTGCGACATAAGGCGTGTTGCGCGCGCCGCCGTCGATCGTTGCCGCCGGCGCGGCGAGCGGCCCGGCCGACAACGAAATCGCGGCTGCCAGCATGGCGACGCATTGAATTACCGATTTCATACGCTAACATAAACACTCGCGGGCACCGAAGCGGCTGAGGCCGAGATGAGCGAACGATTAAATGCGCAGAATCTTCCCCGTCTTCACGACTTCGAATGCACTGCCCGGAACGTTCTTGAGCTGATCGAGGTCGTCGTCGTTCCAACAAGACGATTGCTTGCCGCCCTCACCTTGGAAGTACCAGTTCGATCCGTTGTCCGCTACGAACATGCCGTACTTCTTCATCGCCGTTGCGATCACGAACGACTGCCCCGTCAGGCCGGAGATGTCGTACGAGGCTTTCATCCGTAAGCGCAGACCCATCGGCGGCAGGGTTGGATCTGGGCTGTCGCTCGCGTAGTGCGTCGCGGGATGGATAAATCCCATCTGCGTTTTGGTGAACGTCACGCGCAGCGCGTGGTCGATCTCGCCGGCTTTCACTTCGTCGCACTTTATGAGGGCGGGAAGAATCGGCAGGCCCGCGGCGTCGGCCAAGGTCCAGCCATTGGGCCGCAGCTTGTTGCTGTTCAGATGGAAGAGCGCCCCCGATCCCGCCTTCCATTTCTTGCCGCCGTCGAGCGGATAGGCACTCCACATTTCGTAGAGCTTGCAGGCCCCTTGCTGCAGCACGAGCACGTGGCGGTCGCCGTTCGCATGCCGTCCGCCCTCGATCTGCGCGTTGGGCGGAATCGGGTACGGGCCCGGATCGCTCTGCGAAGCGTAGCCGAACGTCACCGGCACCTTCTTCTGACTCTGCGGCACGATATTGAACGGAATCCCGTAGTGCGGATTCTCTCCGAAATCCGGGTGCAGGTTGCCAGGGAGCGCCGCGATGTATGCATCGGAGTTCTTGTCGAGCGGATACTGCGATATGTCGGTGTTCCACCAGTTGTCGGCGGGAAAGATCTGGCAGCCGCCGACTACCGGAACGTCGGCCATTCTCAGGCGCACCGCCGGATGCACGCTCGCACCGTTCGCGCCCGGCGCGAGGCTGCCGTTTCCGCAGGCGGGGAGAATCGCAGCGGCAAGCGCCAAGGGAAGCAACCGTCGCATGTACCCGAGGATTGTAGCACGAATGACGGCGCGACATGTTACTCGCTGCTGCCGCACTCTGTACCATCACCGCGTTTCCGCGTTATGGAACCTACACGTTAACGCCTCAACTGCACGGACCCGGCCTCGTCCTCGACGGCGCCGGTGCCGCGTACTCTCCCGACTCGACGCTGCGCTGGCTGCACGACCGCTTGGTTGGCCATACGAACGCGCGAGGCGGCAACGTCGTGGTGCTCCGCGCGTACTCGAAGAACGTCGACGATCGTCACTTCTATCAGGCCGGAAACTTCGCATCCGTGCAGACGATTCTGATTCCACCCTGCGCGACGGCAGCGCAAGTCGATGGCGTCGTGCCGCTCATCGATAAGGCCGACGCCGTCTATTTCGCCGGCGGCGATCAAGCCGACTACGTGCGGTGGAAGGGGACGAAACTGATCGATGCGATCAAACGCGTCTACGCGCGCGGCGGAGTCGTCGGCGGCGGCAGCGCCGGCCTGGCGGTGCAAGGCGCGGTGATCTATGATTCGGTTGCGGCCGATAATGAAAAAACCGAGACGCACACGAGCGACGCCGCCAAAGATCCGCTCGAGTCGCGCATCAGCTTCACGACCGGCTTCTTCGATTGGCCGGCGCTGCGCGATACGATCACCGATACGCACCTGGTCGTGCGCGATCGTTTGGGCCGCACGCTTGTCTTTCTCGCGCGCATCTTTCACGATAACCTGCTGCCGGGCGTGCAGCAGATCTACGCGCTCGGCATCGATGAAGGCAGCGCGGTCGTCGTCGATCCCGACGGGATAGCGACCGTTCTGAACGACCACGGCGCGCACGGCGCCTATCTGGTGCGTACCGATACCCCGCCGCGGCTGGAACCGGGCAAGCCGATTCACTACACGGTCGAGATCTCGCACATCGCGAAGAACAACGAGCGCTTCGATCTGCTGCACAAAAACCCGCCGGATCCCTGGTACACGATCACGATCGACGGCGCGAGCAAACCGGTCTACAGCACGAATCCCTATACCCGGTGAGCGACGAAGCCTTCTACGACCGGCTCGAACGCCAGCTCCGCGCGCTGCTCGAAGAAGAGCGCGACTTCGTCGCCAACGCCGGCAACTTCGCCGCGCTGATCCGCCACGAGTTGCCGGACGTCAACTGGGCCGGCTTCTATATCGCCAATCCCGCCGAGGAGCTGGTGCTCGGTCCATTCTGCGGGCGACCCGCGTGCACGCGCATTGCTCCGGGGCGCGGCGTCTGCGGCGCCGCCGCAAAACACCGCGCGACGCTGGTCGTCGACGACGTCGACGCGTTCTCCGATCACATCGCCTGCGACGCCGCGTCGCGCTCGGAGATCGTCGTCCCGATCGTACGCGGCGACGGGCTGTTCGGAGTCTTCGACGTCGACAGCCCGGTGACGGCTCGATTCAGTGAGGCCGACCGCGCCGGCCTCGAACGTCTTGTCGGAGTCTTTAGCGAATTGCTGGACTAGCGGCCCGGCATCCCCATCTCGTGATGCGGCGGCAGGCTGTGGAGCACGATCCAGCCGGCATCCCGCATCATCATCTGATTCGGCATCTTGTGGTCTTGGTCGTTATGATGACGTTCGGGCATGTTGGGGAATTGGGTCTTTAACTGGCTCATGATCTGCTGGTGCATCTGTTCGGCCTGATTGCGATATTGTTCGTGAGCGCTGATGATGCGCGAGCGTTCGCCGGGCGAGAGGATCGAATCGATCCGCTTGGCGGTAGCCTGAGCATCGGGGTTGGCGGAAACGGCGAGCTCGCCGATCTCGGCGGCGATCGCGCGGCGGTGCACCGGCGTCATGTCTGAAAGAATCTGCGAGCGCAGCTGCTGGTGAAGCTGCTCTTCCTGCTGTTTGAACTGACCGAAGAACTGCTTCATCTGTTGGCGCTGCTCTTGGGAGGGGGGCGCCGGGGCGTTGTTGGCGGTCTGCGCGACCGCGGAGATGGGAAGCACGCTGAGGGCGAGCGCCAGCGCGAAAAAATGCTTGTTCATGCAGCCAGTATTGACCTTGAATCTGTAAATCTTTCTGAGACTGCCGTCTGATGACGACGCCGCCCCCGCAAAGAGCCCGACGGGCCGCCACTGCTCCGGGGTGCCGGCGGCCCCGGTACCCTCGGCGGCGGCGGCGGTTCGTCCTATGCAGAGCCGGACAAATAACGCGCCAAAGCGCCGTTTTGCCCAGCTCGCAGCAGCGTTCTACGCTGACGCGGTCTCAAAGTGCAGCGACTTGCGAAACTGTTTGACCGATTCTGCAAGTATCTCTCGCTGCGGAACCTCGGTGTTTTCTTGGAGCCGGGGGAACGCCTTATTCTCCTCTTCGTCGATATGATGTCGAACGGCATCCGCGAACTTCTCCGCCTTTTTGGCGAAATTCGTTTCGTCTTTCTCCTTTAGCATCAGGTCGAGTTCAAAGAACAGCATGTCTGCCTCCGAGGTCTCGTGGTAGAGATGCTGTGCCTCCAGCTTGCTGCCGGCCAACTTGTTGATCGCCGGATAGACGAGGTTTTCTTCGGTCGCATTGTGGATCGTCAGCACGCCCGCCAACTGCTCGAGCAGCGACTTGCGTTGCGTGCTCGCAGCGCTGACCAATTCGCCGAGCAGCGTCTTGATGACTTGATGATCGTTAGTAAGGATTTCGACCGCGTCGTTTCCTTTCACGGGAAGCATGGTCGTATCTATTTGCATCGCTGAACCCCTTATCGTAATGAAGCTTGAAAATCTATGCTGCTAGACCGTTCGGCTTGAGCAGAACCTTGCGGTAGCCATCTATTCGTTTGTCGAACTCCTCGTAGCATCCGGGGCGGCGTCGAGCGGCAAACGGTGGCTGACGAAGAAGCGTAAAGCGGCCTTTCCTTCCAGACTACTGCGCGCATGGTCGTGACGCTCTCCCGTTGCTCATACTTTGTTAGACGGCAATGTACCCACGCTGCAGCGAAACCATCGCGGGAAAGCGCGAATTTTGCTGTCGATCCCCGCCGGCAAGCTCTACGATCAACCCGGAATGGTCGGAGAGCCCGTCGAGACGAAAGACGTGATCGTACTCGGCCGAGGTCAGGGTCGGTAAAAGTGCCGGCGACAAGAACGCCTTGTCGATGCGCCAGCCGCCGCCGGCCCGCGTTCGCGCCGGTACGGATACCAGCTGAAATCGTGCTCGTCCGGATGCAGAAAGGCCCAGGCTTCGATCCATTCCCGCTCGAGTTCGGCATACAAGTCCGCCGTGCTGAACCAGTCGAGCAACCTTCCCGATCGCAGGTTGATCTCGATGTCCGTTTCGTTCCGGCCCGAGTTGAGATCCCCGATGCACATCGCCTTATCGCCGGCTTCCTTGTGACGCCCGGCCGCGGCGATGAGACATCGTAGATGGACTCGCTTACGGTCCTGCCCTGGGAGATACGCGCCGTACACCTGCAGATGCTCGAAGCGCGCGAAAAGCACCGCGTACGGATACTCCTCGTCCGACAAACCGAAGGGATTGGCCAACGGCTCAAAGGGTTCGGCGGAAGCAATCAGCACGCCGTTTCCGCGGCTGGCGGTATACGCCTGATTCGTAAGGCCAATCTTCTCCAGCTCGGCGCGTAATAAAGCGCCCGCAGCATTATCGCGGTATTCGGAAAAGACCGCCGTCTCGATATCTAGATAGGCTGCCCGGCGAGCGACCTGCGGAATGCTGACGGCGTGGCCGCCCGCCCGCAGGTTGAGGGCCAGAATCCGCACGTACGGCTATTTCTGGGCTTTTTCAAACTTCTTGTGCCCCTGCTCGATCAATTTATATGCGTCCTTGCGCGTGCACTGGCCCTCGAACGTTATCTTGTTTCCCTCTTCTTCAGAGTACTCAACTAAAAAGCGCTCGATGCCCTCGAGCGTCTCCTTCGGCACGTCTTTGATTTCGTCGAAGCCATCGGTCTTGAGCGCAACGCCTTTCTGGCGTCGCGGACAGGCGACGAGCCGGTTGTTCTTCACGCCGTTTTTCTCGAGCAGAACCCCGCCGATCACGCGCACGTCGAGCAGGCACCCGGAAAAGGTCGGCGCATCGTTGAGCACGAGCACGTCGAGCGCATCCCCGTCATCGCCGAGCGTCTGCGGAATGAAGCCGTAATCGTACGGCCACATCAGGCCTTCGGCCAGCGTCATCTTCAGCCGCATGATTCCGTACTTGGGCTCGAACGCGAACTTGTGACGGATGCCCGCGGGCGTCTCGATCACCGCAAACACCAGGTCCTTTTCCTTGGGAACCAGGGTCGGAATCATATCGTAGTTCGTCGCATTGACGCTCTTGCTCATACCCGCAATCTACCCAACGCGCCGGCAAGGACCTGCTTACAGGAAGTGGATCGCCTGCTCGCGGCTAATGCGCGGCGGCAGCGTCGCCACGTCTAGATCGGCGACCGCCTCGAAAACGACGGAGGGTCGGCGCTTCCCGAGCGGGGTACGTACGTACCGATGCCAGGGTGCGACCGCTTCGCTTATGTCCGCCGCCTTGCCGAACGCGAGCTCATGATTCATTCCTATGACGGCGCAATTTTGACGCTTTTCTACGATGGGCTAGGCGCGATGTCGGCGCGCGGTTGAGCTTGGCGCGCCGGCGGGTACACCTTCAGCCATGAGCGAGACGAAGACGTTACCACCCCAGCATCAGGATCGTCAGCCAGGGCGTCAGGACGAGTTGCGGCCGCAGCCGCAGACCGACTCGAAAACGCCCGGCGCCAATCGCTTAAAGGATCGCGTCGTTTTGGTTACGGGCGGCGACAGCGGCATCGGCCGCGCGGTGGCGGTGCTCGCCGCCAAGGAAGGGGCCGATGTTGCCATTGCCTACCTCGAGGAGGACGACGACGCCGCGGAGACCCGGCGTCTCGTCGAGCAAAAGGGCCGGAAGTGTGAGCTCCTAACCGGCGATATCGGCCAGGAAACGGTTGCGCGAGGTTTCGTTACAAAGACCGTGGAGCGCTTCGGCAAACTCGATGTTCTGGTGAATGCCGCCGGAGAGCAGCATCCGCAGGAACGTCCCGAGGATATTTCCGCAAAACAACTCGAGCGAACGTTCCGCACGAACGTCTTCGCGCAATTCTTCACCGTGGAAGAAGCCTTGAAACACCTGCAAAAGGGCTCCTCCATCATCATCATCGCCTCGATTACCGCTTACGAGGGAAGCCCGAAGCTCGTAGATTATTCTGCGACCAAGGGCGCCTTAGTTTCATTCACCCGAGCGTTGTCCAACGCCATCGTCGAACGTGGAATCCGAGTCAACGCGGTGGCGCCGGGACCCATCTGGACTCCGCTGATCGCGGCGACGTTCCGGCCCGAAGACGTCGAAAGCTTCGGCGCCGACACGCCGATGAAGCGCCCCGGGCAGCCATACGAAGTCGCCGCCGCCGTGATTTTCTTGGCGTCGGACGACGCTTCGTATATTTCCGGCCAAACGATCCACGTCAACGGCGGCACGGTGGTAAACGGCTGACGCTCCGCTCCTACACGTAGCGCCAAGCGTCGTATCACGTTTTTTTCGTGCGGCGCCGTTAAGGCGCTCCCGGCTTGCGGAAAGATAGCCCTATGCGCGACAATTCTTCAATTTGGCCGCTGCTACGCCAAATCGCCGGAACCGACAAGTCGGGGCGCGGGGCGGCAGCAATTTCGGAGCAGACGCAGCAGTGGACCGCTCGGACGCAAAGCGCGAAGGTCGTCAAGAGCATCTGCCCCTACTGCGCGGTCGGCTGCGGACAGAACGTGTTCGTCAAAGCCGGCGAGATCGTCCAGATCGAGGGCGATCCCGACAGCCCCATCTCGCGCGGCCGGCTCTGTCCGAAGGGTTCGGCGACGCGGTCGCTGGTGCAGAGCCCGCTGCGCGAGTACGCGGCGAAGTATCGCCGTCCTTTTGCCACCGAATGGGAAACGCTCCCGCTCGACCGGGCGATGGAGATGATCGCCGATCGCGTCCTGGCGACCCGCCGCGAGACGTGGGAAGAAAAAGACGACGAGGGTTTGACGCTCAATCGCTGTTACGGCATCGCCAGCCTCGGCGGCGCGACGCTCGACAACGAAGAGAACTACCTGATGAAAAAACTCTATACGGCGCTCGGCGTCGTGCAGGTAGAAAATCAGGCGCGCATATGACATAGCTCCACGGTCCCCAGTTTGGGGACCTCGTTCGGCCGCGGCGGCGCGACGACGTTCCAGCAAGATCTGCAAAACTCGGATTGCATTTTGATCATGGGCTCGAATATGGCGGAGAACCATCCGGTCGGCTTTCAATGGGTGATGGAGGCGCGCGAACGCGGCGCCGCGATCGTTCACGTCGACCCGCGCTTCACCCGAACCAGCGCCGTCGCCACGATGCACGTCCCGATACGGCCGGGCACCGACATCGCGTTTCTCGGCGGCATCATCCGCTACATCCTCGAAAACGACCGGGCCTTCACCGAATACGTCGTCAACTACACGAATGCGCCCGTTATCCTGCGCTCCGACTTCCGCGATACCGAGGACGGTGACGGTTTCTTCTCGGGGTGGGAAGCCGACAAGCACGGCTACCTTTTTCACAGCTGGATGTACGAAGGGATGGACTTACACGGCGCCTCCGGCCAGCGTCAAAGCGAGGAAGGCTTAGAAAAAGAGCCGAGCAAGAATTCCGACGTGCTCGACAAGCTTCGCGCCGGCGAGCCGCCGTACATGGATAAAACGCTGCAGCACCCGCGCTGCGTCTACCAGGTGCTCAAGCGCCACTATCAGCGCTACACGCCCGAAACGGTGGCGTCGATCTGTGGCATCAGTCCGCAGCAGATAATCGACGTCGCGGAGGCGCTTTGCGCCAACAGCGGGCGCGAGCGAACCTCCGCTATGGCCTACTCGGTCGCCTGGACGCAGCACACGTTCGGCGTGCAGATGATTCGCACAGCCGCGATCGTTCAGCTGCTCTTGGGAAATATCGGGCGCCCCGGCGGCGGAATCATGGCGCTGCGAGGCCACGCATCGATCCAAGGCTCGACCGATATCCCGACCCTCTTCGATCTGCTCCCGGGCTACATACCGATGCCGCACGCCAAAGCGCACGGCGGGCTGAGCCACTTCATCGAATCCGAGGCGGCAAAGACCGGTTTCTGGGGCAACCTCGATAAGTATACGATCAGCCTGCTCAAAGCGTGGTTCGGCCCCAGCGCGACCGCGGAAAATGACTATCTCTTCGATCTGCTCCCGCGCATCAGCGGCGACCATTCGACCTATCGCAGCATCATGGCGATGCTCGACGGGAAAGTTAAAGGCTTCTTCATCTGCGGCGAAAACCCGGCGGTCGGATCGGCGAACGGCGGCCTGCACCGGCGCGCTCTGGCGAAGCTCGAGTGGCTCGTCGTCCGCGACTTTACCGAAAACGAGAGTGCCTCGTTCTGGTACGATTCCCCGGAGGTCGAAAGCGGCGAGCTCTCTCCCGAAACGATCGGCACCGAGGTCTTTTGGCTGCCGGCCGCCGCGCACACCGAAAAAGATGGGTCGTTTACCAACACGCAGCGCCTGCTGCAGTGGCACCATCAAGCGGTCGAGCCGCGGGGCGACGCTCGCTCGGACCTCTGGTTCTATTACCACCTCGGAAAGCGCATCATCGAAAAACTCGCCGATCGTGAAGAGCCCAATGCTGCACTGCTTCGCGCGCTCACGTGGCAGTATCCGGAAAAGGGCGCCCTCGGCGAGCCCGACGCCCACGCCGTGTTACGCGAAATCAACGGCTGGGATGCGCAAGGCAAGGCGCTGCCGGCCTATACCGAGCTGAAGGCCGACGGTTCGACCGCCTGCGGGTGCTGGATCTACTGCGGCTGCTTCAAAGATGAAGAGAATCAAACCGCGCGGCGCAAACCCGGCAGCGAGCAAACCTGGGTTGCGCCGGAGTGGGGCTGGGCGTGGCCCGCGAATCGGCGTCTGCTCTACAATCGCGCCTCGGCGGACCCCGACGGCAAACCTTGGAGCGAGCGCAAGCAGTACGTTTGGTGGGACGACGAAAAGGCGCAGTGGACCGGGCACGACGTTCCCGATTTCGAGAAGACCAAGCGTCCCGATTATACGCCGCCCGACGGCGCACTGCGTGAAGCGGCGCTCACCGGCCGGCATCCCTTCATCATGCAGGACGACGGACTCGGCTGGCTCTTTACGCCCAACGGCATCGTCGATGGGCCGCTCCCGACGTACTACGAGCCGCAGGAGTCACCCGTGCGCAATCCCCTCTACGGACAGCAATCCAATCCGTGCCGCCAAGAGTTTCCGCGCCGCTTCAACGAGTACAATCCCTCGCCGAGCGACGAACACGGCAATCACTTTCCGTTCGTCCTCTACACCTACCGCCTTACCGAACACCACACAGCCGGCGGCATGTCGCGCACGATCGCGCGGCTCTCCGAGCTTCAGCCCGAGTTTTTCTGCGAAGTTACGCCGGAGCTGGCGGAGCTGCGCGGCTTGCGCCACGGCGAATGGGCCACGATCTCGACGCTGCGCGCCGTGGTCGAGGCGCGCGTCATGACCACCCGCCGTGCGCCGGTCTTGCGCGTCGACGGTCGCGTAATTCATTCGGTCGGCCTTCCCTACCATTGGGGCAGCAAGGGCATCGTCACGGGCGATAGCGCCAACGACCTGCTTCACATCGCGCTCGATCCCAACGTCCACATCCAAGAGACAAAAGGCCTCACCTGCGATATCCGCCCCGGAAGGCGGCCGCGCGGTGCGGCCCGCCGCCGCTACATGGACGATCTGCAAGCGAGGACCGGCAAATGAACGACCGTCGCGGCTTCTTCACCGACACGACGTTCTGCATCGGCTGCAAGGCGTGCGAAGTCGCCTGCAAAGAGTGGAACGAGCTTCCCCAGGACGGCTATGCCTATACCGGGATGTCGTACGACAACACGGGCGCACTGGGCGGCGGCACGTGGCGCCACGTCGCCTTCATCGAGCAATTTGATGAAGATCGCAGCCGCTGGCTCATGGAGTCGGACGTCTGCAAACACTGCACGCACGCCGGCTGTCTCGACGTCTGCCCCACCGGTGCCATCGTCCGTACCGAGTTCGGCACGGTCGTCATTCAGGACGACATCTGCAATGGCTGCGGCTACTGCGTCGTCGCCTGTCCGTTCGGAGTGATCAGCGAGCGCGTCGAGGCACGGCCCGAAGAACGTCACCCTCGCGGAAGCGGCACGATGGGCAAGTGTACGCTCTGCTACGATCGCTTGAAGGGTGGCGAGGAGCCGGCCTGCGCGAAAGCCTGCCCGACCGAATCGATCCAGTACGGACGCGTCGACGAGTTGCGCGAGCGCGCCACCGCGCGCCTCGAAGAGATCGGCGGTTCGTTCGCCGGCGCGCAGCTGTACCTCGAGGACAAAAACGATGGCATCGGCGGCGGCGGTTCGATCTTCTTGCTGCTCGACCGGCCGGAGGTCTATGGGTTGCCTCCCAATCCGGTCGTCCCGACCAAACATCTTCCCGAAATGTGGCGCGCCGCGGGGCTCGCTGCCGCAATGCTGCTCGGCGCCATCGCTATTGCGGCCCTGCCGTGAAGAACGCGAAGCGCGCCTACTACGGCCGGCCCATCATCAAGCCGCCGGAGTGGTCGGGGCTAATTCCAACCTACTTTTGGTCCGGCGGGTGGTCCGGCGCGTCGGCGGCCCTCGGGCTTGTCGCGCGATTATCGAAAAACGAACGCCTCGCTCGTGTGACGACCCTGAGCGCCGCTGTGGGAAGCCTCCTGAGCGCGTTCTGCCTCATCGCCGATCTCAAGAAGCCGCAGCGCTTCTTGAACATGCTTCGTGTTTTTAAACCGACGTCGCCGATGAGCGTGGGCGTCTACCTGTTTGCCGCTTTCTCGGGCGCGGCGATGACCGCGGCTGCCAGTGAGCTCACCGGCATCGCCCGCGGCGTTGGGCGACTTGGCGAAGGCATCGCCGGACTCACCGGACCGTTGATGTCCGTCTATACCTCCGTGCTGATCGGCGACACCGTTGTGCCCGCCTGGCACGGTGCCCGAAAGACGTTGCCGCTGCTCTTTGCGGCAACGTCGGCCTCGACCGCGAGCGGCTTAGCGATGCTCGTTTGCGAAACGCGCGACGCAAAGCCGGCGCGCCGCTTGGCGTTGTTTAGCGCGGTCGCGGTGCCGGTCGCACTCGAGCGGCTCCGCCGCGAACTGGGTCCGTTTCAATACGAAGCCTACGAAGCCAGGAAAGCCGCGGAACTCTCTCACGCCGCTCGCGCGCTCAATGTCCTCGGCTGCGTCTTCACCCTGTTCGCCCGGCATCGCAAGGCAGCGAAGATCGCGGGCGTGCTGCTGCTCGCGGGCGGATTAGCCGAACGCTTTGCCGTCTTACACGCCGGAAAGATTTCCGCCCAGGATCCGAAGTTTACAATCGGCCCTGACTAAAGGGTCAACGGGGCCACCAGTGCCCAGCGAGTCTGCAAAGGCGCACTGGCCCGAGCCGGTGCTTTGCCGCTATGCGCGCCGGCGGCTAGACCGTAGTTTTCACAACGGATACTCGCGGTGGAGTGACGGAAGCCAAACCGACACCGATGCAAACGCAGACCGCAATCGTAAGCAACGGCCGCCACAGCAAACCGGGCACTCCTTGCGTTGCGGAAAACCAGCCGGCTGCACTCATCGCAGCGGCAACTGCGACCAGGCCGATGACGAACGAAGCGGCGCGGCTTGTCCATCGGAACAATCCAGGAGAACCATCGCGCCACGCGACGCCCACAGCGATCATCACTCCGTAGAATGTGAGCGCTGCCGCCGTGCTCGGGAGCATGATCGCTTCTCCCCGCCCGAGCGCAACGGAAACGAAGGCTCCGAGCATAATAATACTTGGTGCCGCAAAACCGGCCCGCACGGGTACCGCCTTTGTTCAACCAACTGAATGCAGCGTATGTCTCGCACCGAAACCCTCGGTCCCGGCATTCGGTCCCCACTAATGATGGCGCTGGAAACGCGGCGGCTAATACTGCGGCGATGGACTCTTGACGACGTGCCCGAGGCCGCCGTGATCTACGGCGACCCCGCGACGATGCAGTTGTTCGCCGGCGGGAAAGCCTTTTCGCGTGCAGACGTTGCTGCATCGCTCGCCGGCGTAATCGCCGGCTACGACGATAGCTGCCTTGGCAACTATGCCGTGGTCGAGAAAGAGTCCAGCCGAATACTCGGGCACTGCGGCGTCCATCGCTCGCCCGATCCGGCGATCGAGGCCGAGGCCGATTGGCTTATTCGCCGGGACCGTTGGGGTTGCGGATACGCCACCGAGGCGGCCATCGCGGTCATGACGAGCGTATTACGTCGGCGGAAGCGGCAGTGATCACCGGTGTAGCGCACCGCGAGAATGTCGCCTCCATCGCGCTGATGCAAAAGCTCGGTATGCAGTACGTTGGCAGCCAGTCGCGATGCGACTTCGACTCCGTAGTCTATAACATAACCAGCGATCGATTTTCCGCAAATCTCGAGTCTCTCGGGTCCCCGTAGCGGTCGGTGCTTCCCGCTGCTCACGTTGCTATGGCCGAGGCTAGGCGGCTTTGCGCCCAGCGCCGAAGCATCACCGGCGCCGATCCGTCTTGACGGCGAAAGGGGTTCCGATGACCATTTTAGCTCCTGGTCGCTACGCGCTTATGAGCTGTGCCGCAGCGGCAATTCTAGCAGGGTGCAGCGGATCGCAGCCGCCGATAGCCGATCCCGGCGCGGTGCGTCAGGTCAGGACCCCGTTGCCTACGGGTGCATATGCGCGAAAAGCGTCGGGTTCCTACGGCGCCCTAATTTACGCCGGAACAGGTTCCCCGAACGCAGTGTACATGTTTACGTATCCCGCCGCCACCCTAGTCGGAAGCTTTTCCCCCCCGGGTGTGAGCATAATGGGGCTTTGCACCAATAGCAGCGGCGATGTGTACGTCGTCAGTGCTGCAAGCTCGGCGTCGACCATGGTGAGCATGTACGTCCACGGCGCC
Organism: Candidatus Cybelea sp.; assembly: GCA_036489315.1. Classification (NCBI taxonomy): domain Bacteria; kingdom Bacillati; phylum Vulcanimicrobiota; class Vulcanimicrobiia; order Vulcanimicrobiales; family Vulcanimicrobiaceae; genus Candidatus Cybelea; species Candidatus Cybelea sp. The sequence goes on along the minus strand of DASXFZ010000040.1, from coordinate 70,230 downwards.
ACGCAGCCGACGTGGACCAAAAACATGGAGGGCTACAGAGCCAAGTCGTGTGCCGTCAATCCGCTCACTGGGAACCTGGCGATTTATACGCAGAATCCGGGCGGCCACGATGAAATAGCAATTTATCCAAAAGCCGGTGGTGGCCCGACGCAATATGTGATGCCGCACGAGCACGAACCGGCGCATTACTTCGCGTATAATGGTCAAGGGCCGCTCTACGCGAGCGTGCGGAGAAAAGATCGTCGGTGGGAAGTCGCTGAGATGCGCGTTGTAGAAAGGCGGCACTACACGTTTCTAGCAATCGACAAGCAAATCGACCTCGGCCAGCTTCAATGGGAAGGCTCATATTTCGCCGCATTCAAGGGCCCGATGGTGTACCACCTGGCCATCACCGCGTCAGGCATGACGGTCGTCGGCAAAACGTTTGCCGAAAAAAAGCAGACGCCGAGCTGGATCGAGGACTCAAACGTGTTGATCGGCGCGTACGGAAAAAACCGGAGCGAGCTCGCCTTCTGGAGCTACCCAAAAGGCGGAAAAGCTTATAAGGTGATTCCGCTGGTTGACCCATATTTCACGGATGTCAATAGCATTCTCGTCAGCGTAGCTGCCAGCCAACGGAGACGATGATGCGCTCCTCGTAGCCGACGTTTCTGCACACTTCTACGAGCGCCGGCAACGCGCCCAAACAGCGCTAGTACATTTTATAATCGACGTTGTTTCTCCGCTCGGTATGGACGCTGGCGGAACAGGCTTAAAAAAAGAACCGAAAGAATACCTTCGCTAGCGTAAGTTGACGCAAGGTGCGAGGTAATCCGTCTAGTTCGACTCGATCGCGACGTCCTCGACGTTGGCGTACCCTCTGGGGCGCCCATTTCTTGGCGCGATCACCGAGAGCATTGCGCTCTGCACCCTGCCCGGGAGCAGGCCGCTGTCAAAGATGAGACGGTGAACCTGCTTTGTTGGCGCATAAAACTCGACAACCCGCGGAGGGCGCCCGGGAATGAGGATCTCCGCCGACCCCCCATTGCTGCCCCGTACGCCGTAGACGCAAAATCGCCGGCCGCTAAAAATGAACGTCATCGCGTCACCGACGTGAAAAGAGCGCGAGCTCGACCCTTCGTATCGTCCGTCCTTACGATTCTTGACCAGCTGCCAGTGTCCGGTGAACACGATGGAACTCGGCCAGCTCCCGTGATGGAGCGCCGACAAAGCGCTCTTGCCGCAACCCGCTTGCACGGGTCTGGGCGCGGCGCCGGGCGCGCGCCCAGAATCGCGGGGTGTTCCCGCCGAGCAACCCGCAAGTGCAAAGGCAAAGGCCACGGCGATTCGGACGCTAGCCCCCATACGCTTTGTGCAGGTCCTGCATCGCCGCCGTGAGGATCACGTGAAAGCTCGCATTCTTCGCAGGCCCAAACTTCGGGTCTGCGTTAACCTGCTGCATCAGCGTTACATGCATCGGCCGCGAGAGCAGATGTTCCAGCATGTAACCGACGTCGTAGCGGCCGTCGGGCATGACACCGGCTTGATAGAGGTCCCCGGCGAGCGCGGCGCCGGAGGCCGGGGTCGCTTGCGGAAGCGGAATATGCTGCTCCTGAACCTGCACCGCCGCAAGGCGTACGAACTCGTCGAAGGTCGTAAAAAACTGCGTTACATTCGAAGCACCAAATCGGCTGGTAAGCGACTGCGCTTCTGCGTCGGCGTTCGGCCCCGCAAGGTAAACAAACAACGCGTGCGACGAGAACTGGCTCGCCCCGCCACCCGCGCTCAGCATCTGGGCCGTGAGTGAAAGGTCCGGCGCTCCGGTGTATCGTCCGTGCGAAGCACCCATCGGATTTGCGGCGATCGCCGCCGCGAGCGTTACTGCGAAAAGCATGGTACGGTGTTCCCGCCTAAGCTTTCAAAAAAACGCTCGCTGGGGTCCCGAGTCTTCAGTGGTCCAAAGGGCCCAGTCCTTCGCTCTTACACGCGGGACGTCGAGCCTATTATGCAGGACAAAGGTCCCGCTATTGCTCGAGCTCCCGTAGCGTATTGGTTCCGGTGTCCGTGTAGAACAACGCTGTGTCGCTATCGCTCGTGCCGGTGGCAAGGAGTCCGAAAATGTGCGCAGTCTTGCTCGTGTCGAGGGTCTTGGTGGCCAGCACCTTTCCCGTCGGCGTCAGCTCCACCAGCTTATTTCCGCCCTTGGTATTGGCAACGATGAGGTTTCCGTTGGGTAGAAGCGCCGAAGCGACGGGCGCATTGAGCGGAGCACCGCTATAGACGAGCTTCGCACAGGTGGCTGCCGGATGAGCGCATTTAAATTTCTTTCCGCCAGGCTGCACGACGATCTCGTCCTTCTCGAGCAGACTGCTGGCATCCGAAACCGCAACGATGGTGTTATTGACTCCGTCTACGATATACAGGGTGTCGTTGCAAAGAGTACCGATCCTTGTGCTATTGTATTGAATTCCCGATGGGCCCAAAACGCTCCAGCCGGAGCTCTTGCCTACCGCAAACCCGCTTATCACTTCGATCAATTTTGCCCGGCCCGAGGTAACTGGGAGAAACGCCAGCTTGATAACCACTCCGGTCTTGGCATCGCTAATGTAGATGTCTTCAGGCGCGTAAGCCAATCCGCAGAACGCATCGGCGTCGGCGAATGGAGCCTCGAGGTGCGAAGTGAAGCTCTGCTTGAGCGAACCGGTCTGGTCGAACTCCGAAACGGTCCCGCTCAGCATCCCCGAGCCGTAGACCCGGTTCGTCGGCGTGGTTGCGTCGCCATCGCAGCCCTGCACCTTAGGGTTTTGCGTAAAGGTCACCGGCTTAGAGTGCGGCTTGGGATCAAGCACTTCGATCGTACTGCCTTTGCCGGCGGCGCCGGCAGAGTTGTCGAAGTTGCAAACGAGCAGCTGTCCCTTCTTGAGTCCAAAGGTCGATCGAACCAGCGAGATTGCCCGCGGTCCCGTATCGCCATTTTTCGGATCGACCGTCGAGCCGATTTCGACGTCCTTCGTAAGCTTTTTCAAAATCGAGGTGGTGTCGTTTGGAACGATGGAACTCACGCCGGGCGCGGCCGGAATGCCGCCCGCTGCTGCGGTTGGAACCGTGGTATTTCCGTTACACGCCGAAGTCGCGAGAAGGATTCCCGCGATCAGCATAAGCAAGCGATTGTTGAGAGTCGGCATCCTAACCCCTTTCGTCGCCTGCAAGCGCGAACTCCCGCTGACCGTCCGTATTCGCGGCCCGCGCGCGTGGTGCGTTAGCGCGAAGGCATCCACGAGCGCCGCGCGAAAGCCCGCGACTCTTCAAAGAGGGATAACGTAATGAATACGACTGCTTTCCCGAAATACGGCGCTGCGCTGGTTGCGCTTGCGATCTGCTCGGCTTGCGCGGGCGGCTCGGCGGTTGCGCCGTCAGCCGGCGCGTTCGATGCCGGACACGTCGGGCGAGCGGTCTCGGTGAACGGCCGGCTGGTAACGGCAGCGCACCCGAATATGAGCGTGCTGCCCCCTTACGCGGCGATTCTTCCCGACCGGCGTGCAAAGTCGAAGACCTTCGAGTACATTATCAACGACTACGGGACCTATGCCAGCATTTTCGATTATCCGAAGAGCACCAAGCAGATCGGCCAAATCACCAACGTTGGCGGCCAAGGGTGCACGAACGTCCTCTACGGCTATGGGAAGAAGATCTTCTGGATCGTCGCGGGCGATGACCAGATCACGGAGTACAGGGTCCCCAAGAAGCCGCTCAAGACGCTCTCGGACTCCGTCGGCCAGCCATCCAGCTGCGCCATGGATGCCAACGGCGACCTTGCCGTCGGGATCTTGAGCAACGGCGACATCGACATCTTCAAGCACGCGACCGGCTCGGGCACCGTCATGAGCACGCCGCTGCGCCAAGAGTTCTTCGACGGATACGACAATCACGGGAACCTCTTCTTCGACGGCTTTAATAACGACGGTGTCTTCGAACTCGTCGAGCTCCCGAAGGGTAGCAAGACGCTCCAGGCGATCGCGACGAGCAACACGGTGAAGTTTCCTGGCTCCGTGCAGTGGGACGGCACGTACCTCACCGTCACCGATCAGGAAGCCGACGCGATGTATCGGTACACGATCAGCGGAACGCAGGCGAGATTGAAGGGGACTGTAGCGCTCACCGGTGCCAGCGACTGCGCTCAAACCTGGATCGCCGCGAGCGTTGTCTATTGCGGCGATACGGGCAGCGGAGGCGAGGTTTTCGCCTACCCGGCCGGCGGTTCGCCGATCGCGGTGTTCACGGGTAATTTTGATCTCCCGCTCGGCGTGGTCGCAGCAAAGCAATAATCTGCGTGCTGTCCGCCGGCGGGGCGGCAGCTTCAGAGGTCTTTCATAACTCTTAAATATGCTGGCACCACTGTATATTTTTCTCGCCGGAGGATTTTATGAACAGTATCGCGTCGCGTTATCGTTTGCTCTTAACAGCGATCTCTACCGCCATTCTCGCTTCCGGTTGCTCAAACGGCCCTCAAGTGGCGCCGAACATCCCAAGCAATACGGCTGCCGTTGCCGCGGAGCGCTTCTTGTCGGATTCTGTTGGGCCTCGGATCGGAAAGTCGGTTTGGGCTGTCGTGCCGAGTCCCAACGAGCAGGCATCCGACGGACTCGACGACGACCTTCTCTACAGCATCAGCGGCACTTCACCGAACGATGTTTGGGCGGTGGGCTACGACTGTTGCGTCCCGCACGGTTCGCAAGATTATAACACCGCGCTGATAGAGCATTGGAATGGATCCGCATGGAGCATAGTGCCCAATCCGAAGAATGAACCGGCCGACACTCAGCTCCGTGGAGTGGCAGCCATTTCCGCGAACGACGCTTGGGCTGTCGGCTGGACGACATTTCCCAACGGCACGCTCATCGAGCATTGGAACGGGAAGAATTGGAGCGTCGTCTCCAGCCCAGCCGAGAGCGATGGCGAGTTATGGGCGATTACCGCGGTCTCTTCCAAGGATGTTTGGGCCGTCGGCGAAGGTGATTTTAAGGCGCTAGCCGAGCACTGGGACGGAAACAAGTGGTCCGCTATTCCCACGCAGTCCGGCCCGAAGGGACTTAGCGTGATGCAATCGGTTTCGGCCGTGAACGCTAACGACATTTGGGCAGTCGGTGTATACGACAAGCCCGATACCAACGCATTCGCCGAACACTGGAATGGTACGAGTTGGGAGCTGGTAAAGATCGCGGGCTCCTTCTTCTCGAGCATCTTTTCGGGCGTTACAAGCGTTGCGGCTAATAATGTTTGGGCGGTCGGCTATGAAAACACAAAGGCTGATCGGGTCCTACGAACGCTCATCGAACAATGGGATGGCCGCAAATGGCGCGTCGTGCCAAGTCCAAATAAAGACCCTAAAGGTTATCAGCAGAACAACTGGCTTGACGCCGTCGTGGCGGAGTCGCCAACCGACATCTGGGCGGTCGGATATTGGACGGTCTATCAGCCGCTGGCGCTATTCGAGCGCTGGGACGGGAAACAATGGACGGTGCAGCGTGGTCCGGCTTCCCTTGAATCGAAGACTTTAGCAGCCGAGAGTCAACTTCTGGGAATCACAAAAATCGGCACCGCAGGGCTACTCTGGGGCGCCGGCTACCAATCCATTCCGGGGCAGTGCTGCAGCGGAACGCTTACGGCACGGGCCACCCACGCAGAATGATAGCTGGCGCCTGTCGCGCCGACGCGGCAGCACAGGCGCAGCCTGCGCCCTTGTGCTATACTGTAAGCACCTCCATACGGCTTGACCGCATAGCTCGCGGCCGACTCGCATTTAGGCGAAAGGCGGCCCGCTATTCCACGTCTTCGCTTCAGCATTCTGCCCGCAGAGAAGCTTAGTGACTACCTATCTCACGAATCGCTGCGTGAGACCGATTCCGACGAAGTACGCAGCGTCTACACCTACGGCTGCGGCTGCGTCGCTATTCGCCCAGCGGATGGCTCGCGATGCCGTGTTACCTGGTGTGGGGAGCACGCGTCTGTTCTTTAGATAGGGTCAGCAGCAACGAGCTTCACGCAGCCCCGCGGCTGGTCAGCGCACGATTTGCGGCTCCTATCCCGGAGGCCTCGCGCGCCCCGATACCGGCTGGCAGCGCCGTGAGCGGTTAGGGAGATCGTTTGCCATTCGTCGAATCGCCGAGGCCTCTGCTGGAGCGCAGGCTTACTTTCTTCATCCGACACGGAGCAAGCTCGCAAATGGAACTAGATCCAACGAAAACCGACCCGCAACTGTACAAAGTTCTCTTCGAGAACGACCGAGTGCGCGTCCTGCAATATACTGATAGACCTGGTGACAGAACTAAGCCTCACCAGCATCCGGATAGCGTCCTCATCACTCTCAGTAATTTCCGGCGACGACTCACCGTGGGAGACCGCACTGTAGACGTTGAGACATCGCCTCATAAAGTTATCTGGAACTCGGCGCAGACGCACGTCGGCGAAAATACGGGTACGTCCGACACAGATGTCATATTCGTCGAACTCAAATGAGCTCGAGCTAAATCTTCTTACGTAACGCGGGTGACTGTGTGTGTCACCCGACTCGGAGCTAAGGGTCCTCGTCGATCAGGATCTCGCGGCGCAGGGGAGCAGCGCTACCTGCTCCCGCGAAGATGTCCGCGCCGCACTCGACTATCTCGCGAGTCCGCTCGTCGGCTGCATCACTCGCGATGGCGACGCCGTCGTCGTGATTGACACCCAACTTACCGGGGCTCGGCCCACGCCGGGCCGGCCGGAAGAGCCTGCCTAGTGCGGCGTCCCCAAATACGGAAACTCCTCGAGCACGTCGGTATGAGGGCTCAGCCCGTCGGGCGGGATATCGCCCTTCGATAGAAAGGCCAGCCGGTGATTGATGACGTCGTCGGTAAAGACGCGCCCGTTGGGATAGGCCGCGGGTTTCGACGGGTCGTAGCTCAGCATATCCGGCAGTAAGCCATGGGCATCGATGGCCGCGAGCGCTTCTTCTCGAGTGTAGTCTCCGGTGTGCCCCATCAAATGGACGAACAGATCCGTCCACCGCGCTCGATCGCTAATCGGCTCGCTCGCATTGTATTCCAGCTTCGTGTCGTCGGTATTGAAGAAGCTGCTGACCGACGGGTGGCCGGCGCGATCGACGTGAAGCAGCACGCCCTCCTTGCCGCGCACGCTGCATCGTCCCCAGATGCGCACGCTGGGGTTCGCACCGACTTCACTGGTCGGCAGCTCGAGAACCATCGAAAATATATTTGCCTCCGTGTTCGAATCCTTACCGGTCCACGGCGACTTTCCGCCCAAGTGCGGCGCCGTAAAATTTCTTCCACCGCTCGTATCAAAGAGATTTTTGATGCCGTCGTAGTCAAAAAGGAACGCGTCGCTCCGAACGCCGGCAAAAAACGTATACTCTCCGGACTTTACGATGTTGGGAACGGGACCGAACGACACGTCGACGTCTTGGAAGATCTTGGTGCCGGCCGCTTCGATCGAGCGCGCGTCGTCGCCCGTCGCCATGAATACGCTGACGGTCTGCCGGCCATTTTGCGGCTCCGAGTAGACAAAGCTGAACGCTATGTCGTTCAGAAGATCGCCGTCGTTATCGATGGCAAGCCGGTAGATCGCGTCGGGATGGAGCGCGTTGGCGGACGGATTGGCATTGAGGATGAGCACCGTCCTCGTCGGATCCTTGGGCGACTGGAACGCATACAGATCGCAGAGGTCGAGCCGCTGATCGCCCAGCGGCGGCCCGAGGCTCAAGCCGGTAAAATGATTCGACATCACAGGCTCCTTTTGATTCGCGCGGTGTGGGTTCGGCTTTATACGCGCCAAACCGCCGTATGCCTGTCCGCCGCAGCCGCTAAGGCCGTCTCTAGTAGGTGTGCATCAGACACGCATCGGACTGCGCTACCGGTGAGACGCCGCAGACTTTAAGGAAGGTTAAGCGGTCCGGCGAGCGGACTCCGGAAAGTTCCGAGGCAAGCTCCCACGCCTACTCTGATATTCGAAGTGCCGCCCAGAAGGTTGGCGACTTCGTTACGAACTCCGGGACGTTCAGCCGATGGATCGCAAATGCTTCGGTTGCGTCTCTGCCGACCATCTCTGAGCCGATGCCCACCAGCGGATTCTTCTTAGCGACGTAGATTTGATGGCCCAGCGCAACGCCCCAGATCGCCGTCAGCACGAAGTACGTCAGCGCTACGATCGCGATGAGCTTGAACCCGGTATTCATGGGAGAAACCGGTTGTAATAGAAGAACAGCGAATCGCGCACGTAGCCTTCCGACTCGTAGAGCGCTTGCGCATTTACGTTGTCGATGGCCGTACTGAGCGTGAGCCCGGCGGAACCCGTTTCCGAAGCGTACCGTTCCGCGCGCCGCATCAGCGCCCGTGCCGTACCCTTTCGCCGCCCGCTTGGCTTCACGTACAAATCGTTCAGCACCCAGAAGCGCCTCATCGGACCCGTAAGAAAGAACGGGAAGAGCTGCACGAAGCCGCTCGCTTCGCCGCTGTCCGCGATCGCCAGGAAGAGAACCGATTCGCGCGCTATCCAGCGCTCGCGCAGGAACTCGTACGACGCTTGGAGATCCGCCTTCTGCCCGTAGAAGACACGGTACTGGTCGAAGAGCGGCGCGGCAAGGCGTACCTGCGCATCGGTGCCCACCTCAATGACCTTCACGGAACGCTGCTCGCCGTCGCCAAGCATGATGTTGCTCGCCTCCTTCGACCCGGGCGCCTCGTTCGCTGCCGCGGGGCGCGCCGCCACTGCGAGTTTTTCCTATCGGCTCCGCTTAAGGTCGCGCGTTGCGGGAATATCTCTCCCTCACCGACGCCGCCGTAGAGGAGTTCCACGCAAATGGCAAAGCCGCACCCCCGCTCGAAGGGTGGAGAAACGCACCAAATCGCCTCGGCCGATATCCCGGTCCTGACCACCCAACAAGGCACCCCCGTCTCGGACGACCAGAACTCGCTGCGTGTCGGGGCGCGGGGGCCGACCCTGCTCGAAGACTTTCATTTCCGTGAGAAGATCTTCCACTTCGATCACGAGCGCATTCCCGAGCGCGTCGTCCACGCCCGAGGCTTCGGTGCGCACGGCTTTTTCGAAAACTACGAACCCTTGCCCGGCATCACCAAAGCCGAGCCGTTTCGCAAAGCGAAGCAACGTACTCCGGCGTTCGTGCGCTTTTCCACCGTCGCCGGAAATAAGGGCTCGAGCGATCTCGCTCGCGATGTGCGCGGCTTTGCCGTTAAACTCTACACTCAGGAAGGCAACTGGGACATCGTCGGCAACAACATCCCGGTCTTCTTCATTCAGGACGCAATCAAGTTTCCCGACATCATCCACTCGGCAAAGGAGGAGCCGGACTGCGGCTTTCCGCAGGCGCAGACCGCGCACGATAACTTCTGGGACTTCATCTCGCTTTCTCCCGAGACGACCCATATGGCGATGTGGATTATGTCCGATCGCGCTATTCCGCGCTCGTTCCGTTTCATGGAAGGCTTCGGCGTCCACACGTTCCGCCTGGTCAACGCGGAGGGTAAGGCGACGTTCGTCAAGTTCCACTGGAAGCCCAAACTCGGCCTCCAATCGGTGCTTTGGAACGAGGCCGTGAAAATCAACGGCGCCGACACCGATTTCCATCGCCGCGATCTCTGGAACGCCCTGGTGGCAGGTGACTTTCCCGAATGGGAGCTCGGCCTCCAACTCTTCGACGACGATTTTGCCGACGAGTTTGCGTTCGACGTTTTGGACGCGACGAAACTAATTCCCGAGGAACAAGTCCCCATCCGAATCGTCGGCCGTCTTGTGCTCGATCGCCCGGTCGATAATTTCTTCGCGGAAACGGAGCAGGTCGCGTTTTGCACGCAAAACATCATTCCCGGCGTCGATTTCACGAACGATCCTTTGCTGCAAGGCCGAAACTTCTCGTATCTCGACACACAGCTCAAACGGCTCGGTAGTCCGAACTTTACCTATCTGCCGATCAACGCGCCCAAGTGTCCGTTCGCGCATTTTCAGCAAGACGGACACATGGCGATGATCAGTCCCGTCGGACGAGCGAACTACGAGCCGAATTCGTGGCGCGATGACGGCGGCCCCCGCGAGGATCCCCAAACCGGATTCCGCAGTTTCGCCGCGCAGGAGGCGGGCCCAAAGGAACGGGTGCGCAGCGAAACCTTTGCCGATCATTTCAGCCAGGCGCGCCAGTTTTACCTCAGCCAAACCGAAGTCGAGCAACAGCACATTGCCGGCGCCTTCATTTTCGAGCTGAGTAAGGTCCAGCGCGTCGAGATACGAACGCGGATGGTTTCCCAGCTGCTCAATGTCGACAATGGGCTCGCGAAAAAGGTCGCCGAGGGCCTGCGCCTTCGCGAAATGCCGCACGCAGCGCCGCCGGCGCGAGCGCCAATCACCGACCTTCCGCCCTCGCCCGCACTCAGCATCGTCCTCAACGGCCCGACAACCTTCGCAGGGCGCAAGCTCGGCGTGCTGGTCAGCGACGGCATCGACTCGAAGCTGTTTGCAGCCATTGAGGACGCCGTGGAGGCGGCCGGCGCCACGCTGGAAGTCGTTGCGCCGCAAGTCGGCGGTATCACGACCAGCGACGAAAAGTGGATAGAAGCGCAGCAGCGCATCGACGGCGGCCCGTCCGTATTGTACGACGCGGTGGCATTACTGTTAACAGAGGCGAGCGCCAAGATTCTGTGTAAGAACGCGGCGGCCGTCGACTTCGTGAGCGACGCCTACGCCCACTGCAAATACATCGGCTACGTACCGGGGGCCCTGCCGCTTCTACAGCGCTGCAGCATTCCGGCCGACGGTGAAGGCCTGATCGAACTCAAAACCAAGGGGGACGCCGCGAGTTTTGTCGACGCGTGCGCGGCCCTGCGCGTCTGGTCGCGCTCCGGCAGCTTCAGCTAGCCGGAACCGCGTTACTAAAGGTGTTGTCGCACGATGCCTCTTCGGGGGCTTATCGCCAATCCGTAAAAAAGGTTGCCGGCACGCTGCACGAGCCGCGTCACTGCGCCGCCGCGCGGATAGCTCCATGCGCCTACCTGTTTGCGGTAGACGCCGTTGACTGCGTATGGCGCAATCACTCTCGAATCGAAGATCACCGACTGCGCGATCGTTTTCTCGCCGCCCAGCGGCGTCGTCCCCACGACGCTCGCGTCAGTTCCGGAGACAACCACTCGATAGAGGGTGCTGCTCGCCGTATCGATCGCCGCGACGGTTACGTAACGGCCGTCCCACTGAATCGCGCCGGGACTCTTGATCCGTCTGTCGAGCTTGATCTTCTTCAGCGCTTTGCCGCCGGCCGGCAGCTCCGCGAGCACAAATCCCTTTCCCGACGAGGTGCGCGGACCGTCAATAAACAAATTTCCTTTGTCGTCGTAACCGCAGAAGCGGGCGACGCTCATGCCGGAGACCGTGTAGTAAGTCCCCACGTAATTGGGGTTGCTGAAAACGCCGACCAGATGCCCGATTCCGTTGACGACCGCCAGATTTCCGGTCCGCGCGTCGACGCTGCAGCCGTTCGGCTGCCCTCCCTTTCCGAGATCCTCATAGAAGGTTGTCAACGGGCTCGTGGCTCCGTGCGCGTACTCGACGACCGCGGGGGTCAACGTGCTTGTTATGTAGATGTTGCCGGCCGTGTCGGTGCACATGCCCACCGCTCCCGAAATGCCGCTCGTGATCTTGGTTACGAGCCGTCCCTGCGGATAGGTATAGACATACGCGAAATTTGCATCGGCCTCGGCAACATAGAGCAAGTCACCGCTCGAGTCGGGGGCGAGCTCGCGCGCGTGAGAGGCAGCAGCGGGCACAAATGGCGCCTTAGATCCGCCACACCCCGCCAGAAATGCCGCAAGGACACCGGCGCACAGCCCCCTCATCGGAGCGCACGGCTGAGGGCCACTCCGTAAACGTTCACGCTGCCGCCCGCGAAAGGTCCAAGTACCGCGCCGGCGCGGCCGCCGGCCGGGTAACGCCATACGCCCAGCGTTGCCGCCTCGCTCGACTGCGCTACGAACGTTCCATCTTGCAGCAACGTCTGGACGTAGGGCCAATGCCCCGAGTAGCTGTTCTGCCAGCCCCTGATTCGTGTCGCTCCGACCGCTTTTAACGATCTCCGCGCAAACCGTAGCCGATAAAGAAAACCGGTCGTCGGGTTTGAAAGCGTGATGTGTTTGCCGTCCCACGCAATATCGCCGAACGCAGCAAACTTGCTCCCTAAGGGATAATTCCTGAATGTTCCGCTTCGACGCGGAAGCTCGGCCAGGTTGTTTCCCGAACCTGCTCCGTCGACGAAGAGGTTGCCGCGGTCGTCGTATCCGCAGAGGCCAAACGTGGTGATATCGGGATCGCGATACCACGTTGACGGCTGCTGCGCGTTGGGAAAGATCGCGACTTCGCCCGCGCCCGAAGCCTCCTGTGTCACCGCCAAGTCTCCCGTGCGCGGATCGACCGCACACCCCAACGGGATGTCGCCGCCGTTGAGCGTCTGCGAAGGGTACGCGCTGCCGTGCGCGTACTCCAAGATGACGTAGCCGCTCGGCACGAAGACGTCTCCGCGCGCATCGGCACACAGATCGTTGCCGCTGACACCTAAGCTGCCGACGACCCTACCCTTCGGATAGGTGAGCACGTACACGTTGTCGCCGGTGGCGACATAGAGCAAATCGGTACCCTTCATCTGTGACTGCATTGAAGCGCGGTTATCTGCCGCGCGGGCTTCCCCAATCGCCGTCGATCCGGCGCATCCTGGAAGCCACGAAAGCATGCCCGCGGCCAGAAAGCAGAACGGCGCGGCTCTCACTTTCCACCTCCGAGTGTCGCCAGCTTCGCGAGAATCAGGTCGAGCTTCTCTTCCGTTTCCGCAGCGAGATCGGAGCGGACGCTGGAGAGCGTGTCGAACGTGGTGCCGACGCCGTGCGTGAGTTCGACCAATGCCTCGTATTCGTCGGGTGCGTAGGCGTCGCCGTCGCGCTTGGGCCCGCAGACGAGCGTCCCGACGAGCCGTCCGCGCGAAATCATCGGAAAGGCGAGCTCTCCCTCCAGCTGGGAGGCGGAAAGGTCGTGCAGGTTGACCGGCTTCCCCCATGCACGCAGTGCAACGATACCAGGATCGTTTTCGTCCACGACTCGCCGTGAGCCGTTCGACGAAGCATACTGCGCGGAGCCGTTGCTAACGTAGATCGCCACGCTGTCGGCGGCGGTGTGCTCCTTTACCTCGCCCGCGGCCCGCTCCAGCAAAATCTGCGGACTCGTGATGAACGATGCCTCGTGCGCGAAGTCTCGCAGCGCCTTTTCATCCTCGTGCCGCTTGCGAAAGAAGACCCGATCGACGAGATGGTCCGCGACGCCGTGGATGTAGCGCATCGAGAGTCCCAGGCCCAGCGCAATGACCATCCCGACGATGGCGCTGGTCGTATGGCTTTCGTGCGTCAGCCAGTCGTTGGCCGCCCACTCGATCAAAATGAACACGCCGATCACGAAGCCCGAGACGATCGCGAACACCGTCGCCTTATTGAGCACGAAGCCGATGTCGATCATCCGCCGGCTCAACGCGACGTAGGTCAGCACGATCGGCACGATAACGTACGCGAGGTTGAGCACGATGGCGAGCTCGGTCGCCACCCCATAATCCGTCTGAAAGACGACCAGCGCGCTGTACGTGCCGTAGAGCGCGAAGAGTATCGCGATCGGCAGCAGCGACCACGCCGCTCGCTGGCGCTCGGTCGTGCCGGTTGCCGCGATCGCCAGGACGCTGCACGCGATCGCCGCCACGACCGCGAGATCGAACGGCAGCCCCCACACCGGCGAGAGCACGAGCGGCGCTGGATCGAGCCGTAAGGTCGTGATGCCGGCGACGAATGCCAGATCGATCGCCACGGCAGCCGCGCAGCACGCATAACAGGCCCAGAGCGCGAACTGCCGCACGCCTCCGAGCTCTCCGGCAGCAAACCCATTTGCAAACTTCGCCCACAGCGCGACCGAAATCGCCCCGGCCGGCGCGCAGATTCCCGCCAGCACGTACGGCCACACCCACGGCGCGCCGAATCCGACCGTCGGTGCGCCGACGGCGGTACCGATTGCCAAGCACAACAGCGTCGCCGAGAGGAGCAGGTTGCCGGGAACAAACGCGCGGCGCATCAGAATGAGGCCCGCGAAGAGCACTAGCAATAGCGTGCCGGCGGTGCTGATCGGAATGTCGGCGCGCTCGATCGTCAGGGCACTCGGAACCACTGTAAGCCGCACGGTACCCGAAGCGCGCTTGACCGTCAGCGCAATCGGCCGTTCTGAAACCGGCTGCGAAAGGATCGCGAAGCGTTCGAGCAGCGAGGCGTCGCGCAGATCGATCGCGTCGTTGCGCTGCAGTCCGCCTTTCGCCGCCGCGCCATGCGGATCGATTGCCTCCACGGTTACGGCGTACGGCGTACCCGAGGCGGCAAACTGCGCGCCCCACAGCCCAAACCACGGCGGCGCGCCGAGGCCGGCCTCGTCCACCAGCAGCACGAGCAACGCGATGCCGGTCAGCGCGCAAAGCGCCAGCAGAACCTCGCGCCAGTGGTTACGGGGATTCATCGCCGTGCTTGCTTCGGCCCGGCCCGCTCGGTTCCATCGCATTCCGCCCCGCGGACCAAAGCAGTTGTTAAGTCTAGCCTTAGTAGGGTAAACTTAGTATATGGCCCGTCTCCGCGCCGCGCTCGCCGAATCGCTCTACCTCGCGCTCGCCGTATTGGTTCGGCGGCTGCGCCAGACACGTGACGACACGCTCTCGGTGCCCGAGATCTCTGCGCTGCTTCGCCTGGAGTCCAGCGCTCCCGCCACGCTCACCGTGCTCGCGAAAGAGGAGCGGATCAGTGCCCAGTCGCTGGGCGCGACGCTCGCGGCGCTCGAATCACGGTCGCTCGTCGCGCGCCGCGCCGATCCGCAGGACGGCCGGCAGAGCGTCGTCTCGATTACCGAAGCCGGCCGGTCGACGCTGCGCGGACGGCGCAGCGGCCGTGCCGCCCAGCTCGCCAAAGCGCTCGCCGGAAACTTCGACGCCCAGGAACTGCAGACGCTGCGCGACGCCGCGCCGTTGCTCGAACGCCTCGCCGGTGCCCTCTAGAGTGCCGCGTCGCTACCGCTGGATCGCGCTCTCGAACACGACGCTCGCGATCTTTATGTCGGCGCTCGACGGTTCGATCGTCATCATCGCGCTGCCCGCGATCTTTCGCGGCATTCACATGGATCCGCTCGCCTCGGGGACGTTCGGCTACCTGCTCTGGATGATCATGGGCTATCTGCTCGTGCAGGCCGTCTTCGTCGTGACGCTTGGCCGCCTGGGCGACATGCTGGGGCGCGTGCGAATCTACAACCTCGGCTTCGTCGTCTTTACCCTCGCCTCGGTGCTGCTCTCGTTCGATCCGTTTTCCGCCGAACGCGGCGCGCTCTGGCTGATCGGCTGGCGTCTGCTGCAGGCAATGGGCGGCTCGATGCTCACCGCCAACTCCGCCGCGATCCTCACCGATGCGTTCCCTTCCAACCAGCGCGGCTTCGCGCTGGGCATCAATCAGATCGCCGGCCTCGGCGGGCAGTTTCTCGGCCTGGTCGCCGGCGGTATCTTAGCGATCCTCGATTGGCGCGCCGTCTTCTGGGTGAACGTGCCGGTCGGCATCTTCGGTACGCTCTGGGCCTTTCGCAGTTTACGCGAAATCGGCCAGCATCGCGCGGGCCGCATCGATTGGTGGGGCAACGTCACCTTCGCGCTTGGCCTCGGCGCACTGCTCGTCGCCGTGACCTTCGGCATTCATCCGTACGGCGGCCACGCGATGGGCTGGACGAATCCCGCAACGCTGCTCACGTTGCTCGGGGGTATCGCGTTGCTCGTCGTTTTCGTGCCGATCGAACGGCGCGCCGCCGAACCGATGCTCGATCTGCAGCTGCTGCGCATTCGCGGCTTCGCCGCCGGCATCTTCGCCGTCTTGGCATCCTCGATCGCGCGCGGCGGCCTGCAGTTCATGCTGGTGATCTGGCTGCAAGGCATCTGGCTGCCGCTGCACGGCTTTCCCTATGCACAAACGCCGCTCTGGGCCGGCATCTTTCTGTTGCCGTTCTCCTGCGGCTTCATGGTGGCGGGGCCGCTCTCGGGCCATCTCTCCGATCGCTTCGGCGCGCGCCGCTTTTCGACGGCCGGGCTGCTGGTCTTCGCCGCGAGCCTCGTCGGTCTCGCGTTGCTTCCCGTCGACTTCACGTACTGGGCCTTTGCACTGTGCATCGCCGGCACCGGCGTGGGCACCGGCATGTTCGCCGCACCGAATACCGCTGCCGTCATGAGCAGCGTACCCGCGCCGCAGCGTGGCGTGGCCTCGGGAATGCGCTCGACGCTGCAGAACGCCGGCAATCTCTTGTCGATCGGCCTCTCGTTCTCGCTGATGATTGTCGTGCTCTCGCACGCGCTGCCGCCGGCGATGATCGGCGGCCTCGTGCACGAAGGCGTACCGCACACGATTGCGCGCCAGGTCGCCGCGCTGCCGCCGGTCTCGTCGCTCTTCGCGGCCTTTCTCGGCATGAATCCATTGGAGCAGCTGCTGCGACCCAGCGGCGTGCTCGCCTCGCTCTCGGCGATCCAGCGCGCTACGCTGACGGGGACGAACTTTTTTCCCAACCTCATCGCCGCGCCGTTCCATCGCGGGCTGATCGCCGTCTTCGCTGCGGGCACGCTGCTCTCGCTGCTCGGCGCTGCCGCTTCGTTCATGCGCGGCCCGCGCGCCGCGCTTTCGCCACCCCAAACGCTAAGGAGAACCGACGTTGCCTGAAACCACACCGAAGATCGACCCGCGCCGCACCGCGCTGCTGATTATGGATTACCAGCGCGGCATTCTCGGCATGATCGAAGATTCCGACGCGCTCGTCGAGCGGGCGAAGCGCGCCATCGAAACGGTCCGCGAACGCGGCGGTCACATCGGCTACGTGCGCGTTGCCCTCACGCCCGACGAGCTCGCGGCCGTACCCGACACCAACAAAGGTTTTGCCGCGGCCAAATCGGCCGGCCGCGCGCTCTGGCACGACGCGCCCGAAACGCAAATCGACGAACGCATCGCGCCGCGCGAAGGCGATATCGTCGTGCGCAAGCGCCGCGTCGGCGCGTTCTCCACGACCGATCTCCTCGAGCAGTTGCGAGCCCGCGACGTCGACACGCTGATCTTGGCCGGCGTGAGCACGAGCGGCGTCGTTCTCTCGACGCTGCGCGACGCGGCCGACCGCGACTACCGGCTCTTCGTCATTGCCGACGCCTGCGCCGATCCGAACGCAACCGTGCACGAAGCGCTGACACAGCAGGTCTTTCCGCGTCAAGCCGACGTCATCTCCGCCGGCGGCCTCGCCGAACTCTTCGCGGACTAAAGCGCGCCCGCCGAGGCTTTATCGCGGCACGCCGGGGTGCGACACCGTCGCGAGTCGTCCCGCCGGAATATCCTATACTGATAGACAGAACCGCTGGCCGGCGTGATATGCTCTGCCGTGAGAGGCAGTGACTCATGCAAATGCAGCTTAACGACGAGAAGCCGTACCTCGAATATCACGCGGGCCGCCCGGTCCGCAAGGTGAGCCCGCGGACGAAGCACGCGCTCGTGCAAGGCGCGCTGCTCGTGATCCTGCGGCGCTGCGCCGGTTCGGCGTACCGCGTAGGCACGGAATGGCAGTGCGATCTCTCCGAGGCGCTTGGCACGAAGACGCTGCTCGTTCCCGACGTGGCAGCAATCGCGACGAGCCGGCTGATGGATCTCTCTGATGTGCGGCGCGACTCTCCCCCGTTCGCACCCGACCTCGTGGTCGAAGTGCGCTCCCCGAACGATCGAGCAGACGACCGCGAATGGAAGCTGCGCGCTTATCTTGATGCAGGAGCCGCGCTCGTGCTCGACGTCCTGCCCGGCCAAAGCACAATCCACGCCCACACAAAGGAACGCAGCGTAACTTTCCGCACCGGTGATGCGTTTCGGCACGAGGCCGCGCCGCGGCTGCAGTTCGATCTCGTCGAAGCCTTCGCCGACCTGCTCTAACCACAAGAGCACCGGCACGGAGAACCGCGGATCGTGCCGAACCGTGCCGACAAGAAAAGGAGCGAGATGTAACTATGCGTTTGGAATTTAAAAATCGAACTGTTTTCGCGACGGCGATGGCCGCGTTGCTCGCAGGATGCGGCGGCGGAATGTCGCCGGCGCAGCCGAGTGCGGCCGGGGCGGCCAGTCCGGCGCAGCTGCGCGCCCTCGGCACGGCCGGCCTCGTGCACCCACTGCGAGCGCGCGCTTCGAGCCGCGAAGGTTCGTGGATGACGCCCGACGCGAAACGATTGAAAGGCCTGCTCTACGTCGCGGACGAGGCAACGAACGACGTCTACGTCTATTCGTACCCCGCCGGTAAGCTCAAGGGTACGCTGACCGGATTCGATATTCCAGCGGGGATCTGTTCGAACAAACGCGGCGACGTCTTCATTCTCAACGGAGGCGGCATGACCGTCGACGTCTACGCGCACGGCGGCACCTCGCCGCTTCGGGTCCTCAATCTCCCAGGTTATCCCGAGTTGAACTGCAGCGTCGACCCGACGACCGGAAATCTGGCGCTCGGCGCGCTCGCCGGCAGCTGCGGAGATTGCATTGCGGTCTTCACCAAGGCGCAGGGAACCCCGACGACCTACACGCCCTCGGGGCAGAACGGAATTCCCGGCTGCGGCTACGACAGTCACGGAAACCTCTATTGTGACGCCTATGGAAGTGACGGAACTTTCGCCCTCTTCGAGCTCCCGCATGGGAGTTCGAACGTAACGAGCATCGCGGTGAGCGGCGCCGGCGGTTTGACGGCCGGTTCGCTCCAGTGGGACGGCACCGACGTCGCGTTTGGCGCCGGCGCCGGGCCGACGCTCTACCAAATCAAACTCTCCGGATCGACTGGAAGCGTCGCGGGCTCGACCTCGCTCAGCGGCGCGGGCTCGGTTTGGCAGTTCTGGATCACGAAGGTCTCCGGCGGTAAGAAAGCGCCGAAGAAACTGCGCGTAATCGCGCCGACCTACGGCGCCGGCAACACCGAAGCCGGTTATTGGAACTATCCGGCCGGCGGTGCTGCCACGAAAACGATCACCGGATTGACGCAACCCGACGGCGCGGCGTTGAGCGTCAAGAAGTAACGCGCGTTTCGGTTCAAGAGCCACCCGCGGGGGAAGAACCCCGCGGGCGATGACTCTTTTGATGGAGACTTGATGGAATTGCGGCGGCGCATTACCGGCTTCTTTCGTGTGCTGGGGCCGGGCCTAATTACGGGCGCGGCCGACGACGACCCGTCGGGAATCTCAACCTACTCGGTTGCGGGCGCCGCGACCGGTTTCTCGATGCTCTGGCTCACGCTCATCTCAACGCCGATGATGGCGGTGATTCAGGGGATGTGCGCCCGCATCGCCATGGTCAGCGGCGAGGGCCTCGCCGCCGTGATGCGCAAGCGACTTCCGCGGCTGCTCTCGTATTCGCTGGCCGCGCTCGTCATCGTGGCCAATACGTTCAACCTTGGCGCCGATCTCGGCGGCATGGCGGACGCCGCGCACCTGGTGGCGCCGCTGCCGGCCGACGCCTGGGTCTTCTTCTTCGGGGTCGGCCTGATCGCGGCACAGACCTGGTTATCGTATCCGACGATCGCGCGCATCTTCAAATGGCTGACGCTGTCGCTCTTTGCCTACGTCGTTACGGCGTTCGTCGTCCATCCCCCGTGGGGAGAGGTTCTTCGGCACTTCGTCGTCCCGCACGTCGAGTGGAACGCGCGCTTTCTCTCGACGATCGTCGGCGTGCTGGGTACGACGATCACTCCCTATCTCTTCTTCTGGCAAGCCTCGCTGATGATCGAAGAAGAGAAGGAATCCGGGAAAACGACGACGGCCTCCCGGCGCGGAACCGATGAAACTTCCATTCGCAACATGCACACCGACGTCAACAGCGGCATGATTTTTTCCAATCTGGTCGCATTTTTTATCATCGTGACGACGGCGGCCACGCTCAACGCTCACGGAAAGCACGATATCGCTACCGCCGCGGAGGCGGCACAAGCGTTGACCCCGCTCGCAGGCAAGTTCGCCGCGCTCCTGTTTACGCTGGGCATGGTCGGGACCGGCATACTTGCCGTTCCAGTGCTCGCAGGCTCCTCGGCGTACGTCGCCGCACAGACGTTTGGCTTTCGAGAAGGGCTCAATGAGACGCCGCACCGCGCCCCGCGATTCTACGCCATTCTGACCGCCGGAGTGATCATCGGCATTGCTATGAACCTGCTCCACATCGATGCGATCAGGGCGCTCTTTTGGTCGGCGGTGCTCAATGGAGTGGCGGCCGTGCCGCTGATCGCGGTGATCGTCTGGTTTGCCTCGAGTCCGGCGATCATGGGGCAATGGCGCAGCTCGATCCTGGCGCGGGCGTGGGGATGGGCGACCGTCGTGCTGATGGGCGCGACCACCGCCGGCATGTTTTACTTCATGGCTAAAGGGTCGTAGCCGCACACGATGGCCGTCAAATGGTTTTTCAGCGTGGCGGTCGTCTTAGCCGGCACGGGCAATCTGCGAATCGAGGCGCAGTCGCTTCCGCAGCCATCGCCCAGCCCTCCCGCAGCGGATCCGTGCGATGGACCAAGCCGCCTTCTCGCGACGGCCGACCGGCCAACGGTCGGCTACAGTACCTGCGCGGTAAAGAGGGATACCGCCGTTTTTGAAGTGGGCTACCAAAACACCGTCCGCGGTACGGCGCACGCCGGCGCCGTCGTCAGCGACGTGCCGCAAAACTTTCTGCGTCTCGGGGTCGCAACGCGATTGGAGTTCGACGTCATCGGGCCCAACTACGAGGGGATCCGCAGCTACGCTCCCCGCAGCGACGGGACGACGACCCACGGCGTTACCGACTCGGGCCTCGGGCTAAAATACGAGCTTCCTCAAGCGGGACGCTGGACGCTGGCCTTTGATGGGCTCTACATCGGGCCCAACGGTTCGCCCGCGCTCACCGCCGGAAACGCAACCCTCACCGCAAACTTCGATGCGTCGTACGCGCTGAGCCCGGCGACCAGCGTGGGCACCACGATCGCCGTCTCCTCGACCGGAGCCAACGCCGCGGGCGGGCATCTGCAGTACGGTGTGACGACGCCCTCGTTCGTCGTCACGACGCAGATTCCGCACTACTATCAGTTCTACGCCGAGTACGTGATCGTCTCGAAGGCCGGCCCCGATGCGGGAGCCCGTGCGTTCACCGACTTCGGCGTGCAAAAACTGTTCGGCAGCCGAACCGAAATCGATCTCAAGTACGGCCACGCCTTCTCCGGCATTCCGTCACTGCGTTTCAACTACGTCGGCTTTGGCGCCGTCGTGCAGCTATGGTGAATCGAGCACGGACTTTTAACGATCGTCTTGCGCGCCGCCTTCGTTGGCGGGAACCCGCTCGGGATGAGGGCCGTCGAACGTTTCCAAATCCGGCTTCGACTCATCGCGCCGGTTGGCGTCCTCTTTCT
Source organism: Candidatus Cybelea sp. (assembly GCA_036489315.1). NCBI lineage: Bacteria > Bacillati > Vulcanimicrobiota > Vulcanimicrobiia > Vulcanimicrobiales > Vulcanimicrobiaceae > Candidatus Cybelea > Candidatus Cybelea sp. Next base: position 48,744 of record DASXFZ010000040.1, on the reverse strand, counting down.
CCGATGTATCGTGATCGTACTGATTGGAAAGGCGATCGCTCACAGGTTGTCCTTTCGCGCTAAGTCACGCGCTTATACGATTCAACGTTGGCTCGGCGTACCTTCGCTATCCGACCAGATCGTGCCAGCTTCCCGCGTGGAGATTGATGCCGTAATATTCCGCGGCGGCCTTGATGTTTTCGAACGCTTGCGCGCGCTCCGTATTGCTGACGCCGTCGACCGAGCCGAAGCGGGCGACCGCGCTGCGCACGTGACCGGCGTCGATCAGCGGCTCCTTGCGTTCGTGGGGAAAAGCAAAGGCGCTGTCGGGAAGCTTGGAGCGGGCCGCGTCGCTCCCGTCGCGCATCGGCCGCCAAGTCACATCCATGGATAGAGCCTATCGCGCTAGCGTTGCCGCGAGGTCGCCGCAACGTTAACGCTTCTTTCGTCTCCCGGCGGCGGCGCTTTTCGAAGCCGCTGCGCCCGCGCGTTTTGCCAGCGCGTCGACGACGTCGGCCGTCTGTTTGAGGACCTCACCCGCGGTCGTCACCGCTTCACCCACGTCGTGCGCGCGGGTCGCGACCCGCTGGACACGCCCGGCAACCTTGCGAACCGTCTTCTTCGGGTTGGCCAACGTCTTGCGCGCGCCGGTTGCGGCCCGCTTTGCGACCTTCTTCGCAGCGGCGATGGGCGCCGCGGCCTTTTTTCGCGATGCGGTTTTCTTGCGCGGGGCAGCCTTCTTGCGCGCCGGCGACTTCTTTGCTGGCATCCTCTTCCTCCCTTTCGGAGTTCTTACCGTCGTGGTAGCGATGCTAAACGAAGCTCCCGCTGGGCGGATGCCGGGTAAAGCACCGGGTATAGTCCGGTGATGTCGCACGCCAGACGAGTCCGGGCCGTCAATGCTGCACTGGCCCTGGGCGCGCTGGGCATCGTCTTCGGCGATATCGGCACCAGTCCGCTCTACGCGTTTCGCCAGTGCTTCCTCAGCCAGTTGCGAATCGCTCCGACCCACGAGAACGTCCTCGGCGTTTTGAGCCTGATTCTCTGGTCGCTGATTCTCATCGTCTTCGTGCGCTACATCGGGATGATCATGCGCGTCGCGCACGACGGCGAGGGCGGCATCCTCGCGCTGCTGGCCTTCGTGCTGCCGCCCTCAAAGCGCGGCGTGCTGCCCGCCGCGACCTGGCTTACGTTCTTGGTGATTCTGGGCGCGGGCATGTTACTCGGCGACGGCATCATCACCCCGGCCGTCTCGGTACTATCGGCCGTCGAAGGCGTCTCGGTTGCCACGCCCGAGGCTCAGCACCTCGTCGTGCCGATCGCGGTCGCGATCCTCCTCGCGCTCTTCCTCGTGCAGTATCGCGGCACCGGAAAAATCGGCAGCGTCTTTGGGCCGATTATGCTGCTCTGGTTCGTCACGATCGCGCTGCTTGGGATATCCGGCATCGCCCAGTATCCCGCCGCGCTGTGGGCGCTCAATCCGTACTACATCGTCGCCTTCTTCTTACATCACGGTCCGGCGGCGCTCGTGATCTTCGGCGCGGTTGTGCTCTGCGTCTCGGGCGTCGAAGCGCTCTACGCCGACATGTCGCACTTCGGCCTCAAGCCGATCGCCACGGCCTGGACGCTGGTCGTCTTCCCCGCGCTCGCGCTCAACTACGTTGGCCAAGGCGCGCTCGTGCTTGCCAACCCCCAGAGCCTCGATAATCCCTTCTATCGCCTCGCGCCGCCGGCCATGCTCTATCCGGTCGTGGCGATCGCAACGCTGGCGACGATCATCGCGAGTCAAGCGCTGATCTCCGGCGTCTTCACGCTCACCAAACAGGCGATCAGTCTGGATTTCATTCCCCGCGTGCGCGTCGTCTATACCTCGATCCTGCACCGCGGCCAGATCTACGTGCCGTTCATCAACCGGCTCTTGGCGATCGCCTGCATCTCGCTGGTCATCACGTTCCGTAGCTCGACGGCGCTTGCCAATGCCTACGGTTTGGCCGTCGCCGTAACGATGGTCGTCACGTCGGTCGCGTATTTCGAAGTCGTGCGGGCGAAGTTCGGTTGGAGCCTTCCGGCGGCGCTGCTGGCAACGATTCCATTTTTGGGCATCGAGCTGCTCTTCGTCATCGGCAGCCTGCCCAAAGTGCGCGAAGGCGGCTGGTTCCCGCTGACGATCAGCTTGATCGTCTTCATCATCGCAACCACCTGGCGCTCTGGACGCCGCCGCATCGCGCAGGTTCAGCTCGAACAGTCGCAATCGGTCGAAAGCTTTTTACACGAAGCAAGGCCGCACCTCAACGTGCCCTACCAAGGAACCGCGGTCTTTCTCACCGGCGATCCTGAAGGGGTGCCGTTCGTGCTCCGGCACCACCTCGCGCGCACGCACAGCGTCGACGAGCTGATCGTGCTGCTGACGATTCTCCCCGTTACCGACCCCTACGTGCGCCAAGAGAAGCGCGTGCGTGCCGAGCGGCTCTCCGAGGGCCTGGTACGCATCACCGCGCGCTTCGGCTTCATGGAGAAACTCGACATCTCGCCGGTCGTCGCAGGCTGCTCGGCGCACGGGCTGCCGCTCGCGGGAGAGAACACGACCTACTTTGCGGCGGAGCCCGTGATCGTCGAGAAAAACCACGGGCTGTTCAATGCCGCGCGGCGCGGACTCTTCGTCCTAATGAAGCGTAACGCGCGTTCGATCACGGCATCTCTCGGGATTCCGCCCGACGCCCTGGCAAAGCTCTGCATCGAGGTGCCGTGGTAAGTGGGGCACGCTTCGATGCCGCCTGCGAGAAGAGGCCCCGGGCGTTGGGGCGACCCGGTTTGGAGCAACGGGCACGCCGCTCCTGGCCTCATCATGTTTCTACCCCAATCGCCATGGTGCATTTCAGGCACAAGTGGGTATCAAGCAGACGCCGCGCGCTTTCGCGGAACCTTCACACAGCAAAAGAGGACATGCATGTCGACTGGACCTAACCCAAGCGACCCGTCGCAGGACCCAGGCGCCGATGACCCCGGCATCGACGATGACGATGACGACGACGATAATACCGACGAGTCTTCCGATGACGGGGACGACGCCGGGAGTGCCTAGCTCGTCACCAACCAGAGGCCTCGGCATCGCCGGGGCCTTCATGTATTCTCTCATCGAAGCTGACGGCGCGGGCGCGGCCGCTTCGGTTTAAAGCAGAGGCCTTTGGGCTATAACCCTTCACCGAACCCCCATAGCGAATGAAAGGCCGATCGTTGCTGAAAACACTCAAAGACTTGTTTTACGAAACCCTCCGCGACATGTACTACGCGGAAAAAAAGATCCTGCGAACCCTTCCCAAACTTGCCCGGGCCGTGAACTCCGACGAGTTGCGCGAGGCCTTTCTGCACCATCGCGACGAGACCGAAGGGCAAGTCGAACGCATCGAGCGCGTCTTCGATCTCATCGGCAAGACTGCTCGTGGAAAGACCTGTGACGCAATCGACGGCATTATCGAAGAAGGGAATGGGGTCATGGAAGAGTTCAAGGGCAACCCCGCCTTGGATGCCGGCCTTCTCGCAGGCGCCCAGGCCGTCGAGCACTACGAGATATCGCGGTACGGAACGCTGATTGCCTGGGCGAAGCAGATGACCTTAGCCGAGGCAGTCGACCTCTTTCAGGAAACGCTCGAACAGGAAGTACGGACGGACGAACTCCTAACGAAAATTGCTAAAAAGGCGGTCAACGCAGCCGCGGCTGCGTAACAGCCGGCGGGCGAAGCGGTCGCTACCGGGTGACTCGCCGCAGGGGGACGCGGCCTAGGTTAAGTCTCGGAGTATCGCGTTTGCAGCACGCTTGCCGGGAAAGCCGCTGACGCAGCCGCCGGGATGCGCGCCCGAACCGCAGAGATAGAGGTTCGGCACCGGCGTGCGCGTTGCAAACCGCTCCTCGTAGATCTGGCCGGGTAAGAGTTCGCCGTGAAAGATGTGGCCGCCGCGCAGGCCAAAGCGCGCCTCGAGATCGGGCGCGGCCAGCACTTGCCGATGCTCGACGGCGCCCGGAAGATTCGGCGCAACCTCGCCCAGCATCGCCACGATCGTATCTGCCGCCGCGTCGCGCTTGGCATCCGTCCAGCCGTCAGCACGGTCGTACGGATAGTACTGCGCGAAGATTGAGAGAATGTGTTTGCCCGGCGGCGCGAGCGACGGCTCCGTCGTCGTCTGCAAAAAACACTCGACCAGCGGCGCCTCGCTCTCGCCGCGCTCGCGCGCGTCGGTGTAGGCCTTCTGCAGATAGTCGACGGTCGGCGCTAAATGAATCGTCGCGCGGTGGTGCGGCTGAGCCTCGGTTCCCGGCCGGCACGTGAAGTTCGGCAGTTCGCCCAGCGCAAGATTGAGCTTCAACGAACATCCGACCGTCTGCCACTGCTCAACACGCGTAACGAAGGCCGGATCGAGCGCATCTGCCTCGAGCAGATCGAGAAAGGTCGTGCGCGGGTGCGCGTTCGAGGCGACCGCCCGCGCGCGCACCGTCGCTCCACCCGCGACGATACCGTAGGCCGCGCCGTCTTCGTCGAGCAGCACGCGCTCGACGCCGTCGCCCACGAAGAGATGCGCGCCGTGCGCAAGCGCCGCCGAAGCGAGCGCCTGCGAGACCGAACCCATCCCGCCGCGCACGAATGCCCACGCGCCTTGTGCGCCGAGCACGCGCCCCGCGAGGTGATGCGCGAGCACGTAGCCCGTTCCCGGATCGCGCGGTCCGCGATAGGTGCCGATCAATCCGTCGTTGACGAGCTCTGCCGCCAGCACCGGTGTCGAGATGTACTGCTCGACGAGTGCCGCCGCCGAACCGCGCAAGTCGGCCTGTATTTGCGCGTCGAAGCGCTCGAAGGCCGGCTCGTCGTCGGAGAATGAATCGAAGAGCGCGCCCCCCAACCGATCGGTGCGTTCGATGAACTTTTCCAGGCCCTCGACGTCACGCGGCTCGAACGCCGAGATCTCGCGCGCGTTGGCCGCGCGATCGGAGCCCAGCAGCAGCGAACGCCCGTCCGGCAGCGGCGTGAACGCGTAAGGATCCTTGCGATAATACGAGAGCCCGTGCGCGCGCAGGTCGAGGTATTCGACCAGCCACGGGTCGAGTAGGCTCAAGACATACGACGCCGTGGAGAGCGTATAGCCGGGCCACAGAGAGCGGTCGCTAACGGCAGCGCCGCCTAAAACGGCGGCGCTTTCGAAAACGGCGACCGATCGGCCGGCCTTCGCCAGCAGCGCAGCGCAAGCCAAACCGTTGTGCCCGGCGCCGATGATGACGGCGTCGTACGAACGATCCGGAGGGCCGGCGCGCTTAGCGGTCAGCGATACGACGGACGCGACGCGAAGCAGTCGCGACAGTAGACCGGCTTATCGCCGCGCGGACTGAACGGCACCTCGGCTACGCCGCCGCACTGACTGCACGTCGCGGTGAACATCTCGCGCGGACGTCCGGCGCCGCGTTCGACGCCGCCCCCGCCGCCACCGCCGGCCGTGCGCATCTGCTTGCGCGCCTGACGGCAATCGGGGCAGCGATTCGGTTTGTTCTGAAAACCTTTTTGTTCGTAAAAACGTTGTTCGCCCGAACTGAAGACGAACTGGCGTCCGCAGTCCACACAATTGAGCATTTCATCTACGTACACGGAACCAGATAACTCCTTAGGTAACTCTTCCGACGGGTGCGGAACGAGAGTAGCAATGGTCCCCGCTTTTGCGACCTTGCCGCTCCGGTCCCTGCTTGCCTCGCCACCCCAAACCGTGTCACCCTGCCCTCACTTGCCGTGTCACCCTGAGCTTGTCGAACGGTCGAAGGAAATGTCATCCTGGGCGTGTCGAAGCACCCTCCGTGGCCGACACGATTCCCGACGTCATCACGCCCGCCTCGCTCGCCGACTATCTCGAGGTAATGACGCGCGCGGTATTCCAAGCAGGTGTGCGGTGGCAGCAAATTGCCGAGCACTGGGACGCCTACCAGGAGGCCTTTGCCGGCTTCGAGCCGAGCCGCGTCGCGCTCTTCGACGAGCTCGATGTCGAACGCATTCTGCAGCGCCCCGGCATCATGCGGACCTCGCGCAAGGTGCGCGCGACGATCGGCAACGCGGTCGCCCTACTGCAGACCGATCACGACTACGGTTTCAAGAACTACCTGCGCTCCTTCACGACCTACGCCGAGCTTGCCAAGGACTTTAGGAAGCGCTTTAAATTCATGGGCGAGATGAACGTCTGGTACGTGCTCTTTCGCACCGGCGAACCCGTTCCGCGCTTCGAAGAATGGATCGTTACGATCCCGGGCATGCACCCGCGGATGCGCGAGATGGTCGAGCGCGCGCGTGAAGCGGGCCGCTCGCCCGAACGCCTAGGGTGAGGGCGACGGACCGGGCGACGAAGCGGCGGCCGCGCCGCGGTTATTGCGCCGCGCCGGCGGCAGTAAGTAGATCCCCAGCGCCGGCGCGTAGTTAAGCTCGGGCACGAGCTTACCGTCGTAGCCGAGTTTGCTCAACTCGTCGGCCGTCGCGGTCGCGACGTGCCCGCAGAAGAGCAGCGCCGGGACGACCGTTGGATCGCCCGGATCGAGTTCGTACCACGTGCCGCTCTTGGCGGTGTGCGGCGTGATCGTCCAGCTCGGCGCCGGCGAACCGTCGGCGAAGTGTTTGCGCAGCTCCTCGAGCGCCTGCGTCGCCAGATTCTTCACCGCTCCGGTGCACTCGGTCGCGCTGCGCACTTCAAACGGCGCCTTCGGCGGCGACACCGGGAGCTTGTAGACCCGGAACGCTTCCTGCCCCGGCGTCTGCTGGCGCGCAACGATGTAGAGCCCGACCGCCGGCATGAACGTGAGCTGCGGCACGAAGAAGAGCGGGCTCGACGCGGTGTAGAGCTTGCGCTGCGTCACGTCGTCGGCGCGCGCGATGTGCAGCGGAATGCAGCCCGCGAGCGCGCGCAGCGTTCCCGAACCCTTGGGGGTGATCGCGAGCGCGTAGGTGGTGCCCAAACCGTGATAGATGACCGTTGCATCGGAGAGCGCGGGCGACGCCATCGTCGCGGGATAGCCCGCCGCGGTGCGCGCCGCTTCGATCTGCGCCACGTAGGCTTTGAGTTCGCCGCTGAGCTGCTGCGCCTTCGGCGCGTTCTGCGCGCTGCAGGTCGCCGGATTCGTACCGGCCGCGAACGGATCGGCCGGCGGCGTCTGCGGCAGCGGCGAGAAGAGCTGGCGAAAACCGCCGCCGTTCTGACCGCCCCCGCCGCGCGAACCGCCGGGTCCGCCAGGTGCGCCCGGGCCGCCGCCGGGTCCGCCCAGGAATCGTCCGCCCCCGCCGCTGCCGCGCGCGTGAAACGCGGTGCCGGTCTGCGTCGAGGTCGTCCCCGGTCCGAATTTTACCGACCACGTCGCCGAAAGGGTGCGCGGCTGTAGCGGCCGTGCGATGTTGGGAATCACGTAGCCGCCCGCGGTCGTAAAGGCCACCGCGTTGGCGGGGCTGGCGAATACACCGGAGTAGGTGTTGGTGATGTTCGTCGCGGCCAGCGTCAGCGTACCGATGTGGAGATTTGCGGTGACACCCGCATCGTAGGTCGTGTAGGCCGGCAGATTGTTGGGATTGTTCGCGCTGACGTGCTGCGCGTCGGCCAGCCACTCGAGAATCGAGTGCGGCGCCTTGTAGTCGAGCACGAGCCCCGCCTTCTGCAGCGGCACGTTGGGGAGCTGCTGGCCCGGAATCGTGATCGAAAACGGGTTGTCGAAGATGTACGAAAACGAGTTCGCCTGCGCGCCGGTAAGATTGTAGTACGGCTGCACGACCAGATCGCCGAAGGTGAGAAAACCGGTGAGCTCCGCGCCCTGGTAGAGCCGCTGCACGCCCGCGACCGGCGTCGTGAAGTAGAGCTGCTGCGCGGTGAAAGTCTGATACGACGGCGTGTTGCAGCCCGCCGGCGAGTTGTAGATCTGCGCGACCTGCGCCACGTAGCCCAGCGGCAGCTGCCCGAGCTGGGTGAGCACGTCGCCGTTAACGTAGACCGGCAGCAGCACGCCGTTTTGCACCTGGCGGTAGAGGGTCAGCGAGAGGTTGCCGCCGTGCAGCTGATGCGTGTAGCTGACGCGCAGCGAGTTCGAGGAGCTGTTCTGCGGATTCTCTCCCGGCGCGTTACCATATGCTACCTTGCCGTTGCAGTCGAAGCGCACCGAGGCCGGATCGGAGAGAATCTGCAGCCGTCCCTGCGTCGCCGCGGCGCCGCCCAGTGCAAAGCTCGCGCTGTAGGTGTCGCGCGTCGTCGGCTTCCAGGTCGCCGCCACGCTGGCGAGCTCGGAGAGACCGCTGTTGCCGGTCGCGGTGGAGATGCCCGCCGAGCCCGCCAGCGTCAGCCGGTCGCTGGAGTGAATGGTGTCGGTCGTCTGCAGCACGTTGTACTGCGTCGTGGTGTACCCGTTGTAGTAGGGAACCGCTTCTTCTACCAGCGGCGTCGTCGCGAACTGTGAGTCGGCGCCGTAGGCTTGAAAGGAGATCGTATGGCGCTGCTGCCCGGGCAGCGTCGCATTGAGCGAGTAGCCCGAGCTCTTCGTATCGCTGGAGAAGCCGGTCGGCGCCGGCACCCCGTTGACGTAGCGCGCCAACTGATCGTTGAGGCTGCTTGAATCGAGCGAAAAGATCGAACCCTGCAGTTGCGTCGCGCCGAGCAGGGCGTTATCGGTGAGCGAGTACATCTGCACGTTGCTGTCGTCGGTGTTGTTGGGGCCGTAGCCGCAGGGCAGCGTCGTCGCCGGATCGCCGTTGTAGCGCAGGCAGACGACGTTGGTATTGCGGGTCGAGTTCATGAAGAGTCCGGTGAGCGAGTTGGAATCGCCGAACTCGTAGCGCGCGGTGATCAGGTTGCCGGAGATCGTGCTGTCGCCGTCGTGCACGTAGTTCAGCCCGCTCGCATCGGTATAGAGATCGCCGTCGACCAGGCTGGGGTTGAGGCGGCTGACGCTCTGCACCGCGATGCCGAGCTTGCCCAGCGATCCCGTCTCGCCGACCGAATAGTTGTAGCGCCCGTAGGTGCCGGTCGAGAGCTGCAGCGAGGTCACCCAGCTGAGTGTCGGCTGCAGCGTGCTGAAGTTTACCGAGCCGGCGAGGCCGCCCAGCGACGCGCCCTGATGTACCGAGGCGCCGCCGAACAGATCGGTCGCGAAGCCGCCGAGATTCCCAGCCGAACCCGGCGCATTGAGCGGAATGCCGTCGAGCGTGAGCTGCGTTTGGCTGGCGTCGTGGCCTTCCAGCGAGATCGTCTGCGTCGCGTCGGAATCGTCGCTCGAGGTCGAGACGCTCACCCCGGAGAGTTTGTTGAGTGCGTCGGCGAGATCGTTGGAGAGCCGGCGCTGCGGCGAGTTTGCATCGATGCTCGTGCTTGAGATCGTCGCGCTCGACTTGGCGGTGACGGTACCGATTACTTTGAGATTGCCGGTATCGAGCGCAAGCGCGAAGCTCACGGTAACCAGCCGGCCGTCGAGCACTTCGAAGGCATTTGAGGTGAGGCTCTGGTAGCCGCGCTTGATGATGCGCGCGCGATAGATACCGTCGGGAACGTCGGTGAAGTCGACCTTGCCGCTCTTCGTCGTGATCTCCGAGGTGATCACCGGGCCGTCGAGCAGCACGCGTGCCAGATCGATCGGCTGCTTGGTCTGCGCGTCTTGCACGACGATGACGATCTCGCCGGTATCGGATTGCGCGACGGCTGGGCTGGCGCCCCAGGTAACGAATGCGATGAGGAAAGCGCAAGCGGCGGCGAGCGAACGTCGGAGCATCTACAAGCGCAGATTATAGGGGAGCGGTCGTCGCCCGAGCCTGAAATCGGGCTGAGAGCAAGTTAAATGGTGATGGTAACTGCGGTACCGTGTCCGGGCGCGCTGTCGATCGAGATATCGCCGCCGGAACGTTCGACGGCGCGCTTGGCAATCGCGAGGCCCAAGCCGCTGCCGGTTATCTCGCCGCGCTGATCGCCGCGATAGAATCGTTCGAAGGCGTGCACGCGCTCGGCCTCCGACATCCCAGGCCCTTCGTCGCTCACGGTGATCGTCGCGTGGCCGTTGGTGCGCGCGGCGCGCAGATGGATCGCCGCGTCGGGCGCGTATTTGAGCGCGTTCTCGATCACGTTCCACACCGCTTCGGACAGCTCGCCCTTATCGGCCTGCACGCTCTCGACGCCGTCGACGCTGTAGTCGATCATGCGACGGTCGTCGAGCCGACGTGCGGCGTCGACCTGGCTGCGCAGCAAGTCCGCGAGATTAACCGCTTCGATGTTCGGCGGCGCTTCGGAATCTAGGCGTGCCAGACGCATCAGGCGGTCGATCAGGCCGCGCATGTGCTCCTTCTCGAGCGACATCGTGGCGAGGATCGTGCGCGCGATGCGCGGCTCTTCGATCGCCCCGCGGCGCAGCACGTCGATGTAGCCGGCGATCACGGTCAGCGGGGTGCGCAGTTCGTGGCCGGCGTCGGCGGCGAACTGGCGCATCCGCTGCTCGGCCTTGCGGCGGTGCTCGATCGCGGTCGCGACGCTGGCGGCGGCTTCGTTGAAGGCCGCGGTGAGCGACGCGATCTCGTCGCCCCCGGCCATCACGAAGCGGCGCTGCGTGTAGTCGCCTTCGGCGAGTGCCTTGAGCGAATCGCTCACCTCGTTGATCGGGCGCAGCGACTGCTGCGCGAAGACGCGCCCGATGAACCAAGAGATCACGATCGCCACTGCCGCGATCGTCAGCACGATCCGCCAGTAGGGAACCAGCGAGATGATCAGCAGTAGCAGCGAGGGCGCGAAGCCGACGTAACCGCCCTCGACATAGGTGAGCGAGAGCGGTTCGAGGCGCGTCGGATCGGGCGGCACCGGCGGATAGCCGACGCGAAATTCCTGCACGCCGCGAGGCGGATGGGCGGCGACCTCTTGCGGATTGCGCAGCGACGGCGGAATGAAGTGCGACATCCCGCCGGCGGCGAGCACCTGGCCGAGCGCTTTCGGGCGCAGCGTCTTATCGCCGGCGAGAAAGTTGCCTTTGAGATCGTAGACGGTGATGCGCATGCCGATGCCGCCGAGCGCGTTGACGATCTCCGGCGCGGCCTGCTTGAGCGACATGCCTTCGCGGCGGTATTGATCGACGAGAATGCGGGCCTCTTCGTGTTTGGCGATCATCACGTCGCCCGAGAAGCGCCACAACTCGAATACGAGCGAGATCGACGAGGCCAAAATAACGACCAGGACCGTGACGCCCAAAAGCGCCGCGTACAGAGCCGAAAGCCTCGCCGCCAGCTTCATCCTGCTACCGTGTCACCCCGAGCGTCTCGAAGGGCATAAACGTGGGGTTACTGCGATAAGCCGTACCCTACCCCTCGGACCGTGCGGATGAACGAGTGCGGCTCGCCGGGCCGATCGATCTTCGCCCGAAGGTACGAGATGTACGTTTCGACGATGTTCGGGCCACCTTCGAAGTCGTGGCCCCAGACGATCTCGAGCAGATGATCCTTACTAAAGACCCGCCGCGGCTCGCGCAGAAACACCTCGAGCAGGTCGAACTCGCGCTGCGTGAACTCAAGCGCTTCCTTGCCGCGCCAGGCTTCGCGCGTGCCGGGGTTGATCGAGATGTCGTGCCAGCGCAGGACGTTCTCCTCGATCAGCTGCGGCCGGCGCAGCTTGGCCTGCAGCCGCGCGATCAGTTCCTCGAAGACGAACGGTTTGACGAGGTAGTCGTCGGCGCCGGAACTGAGCGAGCGAACCTTATCCTCGGTGCCCCCCTTGGCGGTGAGCATTACGATCGGCGCCTGAGTAATTTCGCGCAGGCGGGGCAGCAGCGTAACGCCGTCGATCTTCGGCATCATGATGTCGAGGACGATCAGTTCGGGGTCGAAGACCTTTACGAGCTCGAGCGCGGACAGGCCGTCGGTGGCGGTCCGAACCTCGTAGCCTTCGCGAGAGAGGCCAAGTTCGAGCATCTCCCGGACCATACGATCGTCGTCGATGACCGCAACGCGGGCATTCGGCATAATCAACATTTCTACGCTGCATCGTGCGTTCTCACCCTTGGAGGCGCCTGAATGCCCCGCCGACGGGCCCAGCGTTACGCGGCTCGGCCGGGGCGCCAGCGCTCGATTCGCTGGCCGGAAACCAGCGAGGCTTGCCCGAGGGCTTCGAGCGGATGGGCGATCAGGCGAATGCCCTTCCTTTGTAAGGCATCGCTCATCGCGGCGTCGGGCCGCCAGCGCGCGAAGAGGTGGATCTCATCGGTTCGGACGGCGGCGGCCAGGGTTTCGATGACGTCGTTCAGCCCGCACTCCCGCTGGGCAAGGAGTTCGCCGACGACCTCGCGATGGAAGCGCGCCCCGCTCCAGCCGGCGGCGACGATCAGCAGGCGCGACAGCTCCGCCGGGCCGGTCGATTCGAGATCGACGACGGCGGCAGAGACCTGTCCCGCCAGCTCGAAACCAGGCTGCGCGTGCAGGGTGGCGCCGCGAATCGTGGCACTCGGTCCGGCTGTGAGCAGCGCTCCCGCCCCGATCAGATACTCTTCCATGGTGGCATCTTCGCACCCCAAAGTGCCACCTGGCTGGCAGCCTACCAGCGGCGAGCGCTCAAAGTAACGTCCGAATCGGCGCCGCGCGGCACAAAGAAGTACACGACCACCGCAAGGTAGAGCGCAAAGCTCACCACCGGCAGCACGAGCCCAACGAGGGTCGCGGCCACGTACACGATCCACCCGGTCTTGTAGCCGCGGACGGTCGCCGCAATCGTCGACGGCTCGACCTCCGGCATAAAGGCGTTGGTGCGGGCAAGATGCCACAGCATCAGGTTGTAAAAGGTCGCACACGTCGAGAGCACGAGGCCGTAGAGAACGGTCGCCGCCGAATAGGTGGGATACGAGCCGAGCGTCGTTGTAGCAAACGGGATCAACACCGCCCCCGCGAGCAGCAGCAGGTTCCAGAAGACCGTCTTGCGATCGACCTGCTGCACCAGGCGAAACAGCGCGTGATGATTCTGCCACATGATCCCGATCACCGAGAAGCTCAACGCATAGGCGATCAGGTTCGGCCACAAATGTAGAAGGTTTACCGAAAGCTCGCCGTTCGTCGGATTATGCAGCTCCGGCAGTACAAACCCGAGCGCAAGCAGCGTAATCGCGAACGCAAAGACGCCGTCGGAAAACGCTTCGAATCTGGCCTTGTTCATTGCGCAGCCGCTAACCTAAAATTCGACGTCAACCGAGCAACCTCAGACGTCGCGCTGTTCGAATAGCCTCGGCGTGACCATGGCAGCCGAGCTTTGCGATGGTATTAGCGACGTGCACGCGTACGGTGTTCAGGCTGCGCGACGTCTTCTCCGCGATCTGCTTCGGGGTCAACCCTTCTTCCAGCATTCGAAGGATCTCCATCTCAGACCGCGTTAGACCATTCATTGGGAGTCGTTCCATCGCGGCACGCCCCGCCGCCGCGTCTACGGCTGCCAGCAGCTGTGCAACGTCTGCGTAATCTAGCGCTCGAAGACGCTCCGTGCATTCTCGAACTCGCTCCGAGCCGGTGGAACCTCCGCCTCGAATTCGAGTCACGATGCTCGCCGCCGCATCTGAGACCGCACGAATAACCTCGTCTTTGCTGGACTGAAGCTGCCGAAGGATGCGATCCGCGAAGGATGCCCTTCCATTAATCGTCTCGGTGAGAGCGCAAAACGCCCTTGTAATAGCGAGTGCCCTCACGCGAAACAGTCCGGTGGCAGCGTCCGATAGTTTGAGGCCTTCGATAATCTCCCTAGTGAGGCCGGCAGCGTCATCATGCTTTCCATCCACCGCGAGAAACAGAGCGTACTCAGCGCCGCAGTATAAGCGATCGACGCTGAAGGTCATCTGCTTCCAGCAGGTAGCCAGCAGTCGATGGGCTTCCCTGAATCGACCTTCCCATGCCAACCGTGACGAACGGAAAATTGGCAGGTATTTGCCAGCCAGCTCCGTTGCTCTAGCGGATCCGAGCCGCTGCTCGATCGCGATGCTCTTTTCGACGTGCCCTCTCCGCATTTGGGCACTCAGCATCTGAAGAAGCGCCGTCTGCAGCGCAAACGTGTCACCCGCCTTTGTTGCAGCCGTAGCCGCAGATTCAGCATAGGCAAGCTGTTGCTCTACATCATCGCGCTCGTGCAGAACCAAGTTCGAAAGAACGGCCTTTACCCGGCTCGAAAGGCCGAACAAATGCAGGCTATCGGCTAACTCGGCAGACTGCGTCAACGCTTCAAAGGCTCTCGCCGCCATTCCCAAATGATGATAAGCAATGCCTATGCGATGTAGGACCTTGGCTCGAACGACCTCCGAGTCGACCTCGGCTAGCAACCTCTCAGCCTGCGATGCGGCAGGAGACGCCGTCGCCAGATCTCCACTTGTGGCGCGTTGACCGGCGATGAGGGAGAGCGCCTCGGCCCTGTAGGCGGAGGTTTGCTCGGCGTCCTCAGCGAGATCGCTTAGTACTTCGCTGACGTTTCGGGCTTGGTTTGCCATTAACGCGGCGAGCCGTAAGCTCGCGTTTGCAATGAGGTCTCGGTTGCCGTTCGCCTCGCTTAGCGCACGCCCCAGCAGCGATTCTGCGCGGCTGAACTTTCCGGCGACCGATTCCAGCGCACCTTGGAGTGCGAGAGCCGTTGAGTTGCTGCGCCTGGTGACGTCATCGAGTGCTTCGAGCCCGCGCATAACGACGTCGCTCCTCGCCCGCTCTAAGAGATTGAAGCCGTGCCCCTCGAGCAGGCGCAGCACATCGGAACTTGAAGCGGCGGCCGCGTAGGCGGCGATCGCGTGCTCCATGTCACCGGTCGCTTCTAACGCCCGCGCCGCCCGCCCCTGGACGTGTTGCTGGGCGCGCTTGCCGGCAAGAGCACTCTGATGCCTCAGGAACTCGCGAAAGAGATCGTGGCATTGGTAGACGCCGCGTGACTCTTCATAGATAAATGCCGTTCGTTCTCGAAGCCGTTCGACGATCGGCAGCGCCCGGTCGAAGCCGGCGCGCTCCAATACCTCTACCTGTATGGATGGCAGAGCTACTGCCACCTCGAGCAGGGCCCGCTCTCCGTCGTCGAGGGCTACGTACACTTGCTCGGCTAAGAAGCGATAAATCATCTCTCGCGTGACGGCCGATACGTTTCGCAGATCGGCGGATCGGGTTGAGGTACGCAATGCAAAGGTCAGCGCGGCCGGCCATCCTTCGGTCAAGTCGAGCAGATCCTGCAGCTCGTCGTCGCGAATCGTGAGTCCAAGATCGCGGGCAGCCTGCGCAACTTCTTCCAGACTGAAGCGAAGCTCACGCTCGTCTACCGGAAGCTCGGCGTCGCGATAGGCGAGCCAACTTCCGACGGGCAAGCCCGCCGTCGAGCGGGACGCGATAATCCAGCGTACGCGCTCTTTACTGCATTCGATCAAGGCAGTAAGAAGGCCGGCAACCTCCGAATCGCCGTCAGCCACGTGAAGGTCATCGATCGCGATGACGCCGGCAAACGATTCTAAATGCGCGTTTAACCAGTGCGCGAGATCCAGGTCTCGTTTATCCGACGACTGATTTCGCTCATAGGCACCTGCAAGAGTGTCAACCGCGTGCGGTGCATGTTCTCCGAGCGCTTCGGTCAGGCCGCGCAAGAAACTCAGCAGCGTTGTATGCTCCGGTCTGAGCGCAAAGCGCACGCACGGCTGACGGAGCGTACGAATATACTGTCGAAGAGCCACGCTTTTTCCGTAGCCAGCCGGTGCAATTACAAGCGTAATAGGAAGGTTGGCCGACGCATCGAGACGCTCGATCAGTTGCCGCCGCTCGACTTGAAGCGTCCGGACCATCGCGTGACGTTCTAAAGGGGCTTCTTTGTGGCCTGGTCTCCAAACCGTCTTAGACTGGGAACCGCGCAGATGCCAATCGCGTGACAGACGTAGCTCATTCAGTATCACCTGGCTCGTTCGACGGCGGCTCGTGCAGGGAGTGCGACACTGGATACTTCGAGAGGATCGCAGCATAGCTTCGCGGCTTCTGATTGCAGTCGATCAAGCTGCGGCGGCTTCACGTTGTCGTACCAATCGCTCAATCGTCCCCGCCGGACGCTGATCGCGGAAAGTCCCTGCTTTACTTCAAGGTAAGGGCTGTGTTCCGTGACCGTTCCAGACCGGTGTGCTTCGCTATGATCTTCAACTAAGGCGGAGCGTTATATTGCGGCTCGATGCCTTATTGGCTATAATCTTGCTGTGATACAGCCAAAACGCCATATCGGAGAGGCCTTAGCTCGTGAGCGTCAGCGACAGGGACTAACGCAGGCGGCGCTCGCCAAACGAATGGGGCGGGACCAAACCTACGTTGCCCGCGTGGAAGGCGGCAAGCGAGACCCCCGATGGAAGACCGTCCTTGATTTCGCGCGCGCGCTCGAACTCGAGCCCATGCTGATTCCGCGCAGCTGGGTCCCGGCCGTTGACGCGATCGTCCAGGCCGGCGGTGGTCAGCCTGAGGTGGCGCCACCGCTTGCGGGTGGGCAATGGTGATCGATCGCCCCAATGCCTTGATTGTCAGGCTCGGCGATCGCGAAGTCGGTACGCTCATCCGTTTGCCCGATCGCTCGATCACGTTTACTTTTGGTCAAAGCTACCTGGAAGACGAAAACCGCCCAACTCTTAGCTGGGGCTTCTTCGACAGTTTCAAGCGACTGCGGGCACGCCGCTACAGCAGCAACCCGCGCGCACCCGGATTCTTCGCCAATCTTCTTGCCGAAGGACACTTGCGCGAGTACACCGCCCACCGTGCGGGCCTTGCCCGCGATGACGACTTCGGCTTGTTATGGGTGACTGGCGATGACGTAACGGGAGCCGTAACCATTGAAGACCCCGAAGGACGAATCATACCGCCGCCGGCTGCCGGCGGGCCGCTAGATCCGCCGGAGCTTAAGGAACTTTTCCGGTTTGCGTTACCCGGCGTGCAGCTTAAGTTTAGCGCCCTCCATGAGGCAACCAGCGGCCTGACGATTCGAACTCAGGGCGAGGGTACCGATCAAATCGTTAAACTGCCCTCAACGCACTATCCGCTCGTTCCCGAGGGCGAGTACGCGATGTTGCAGTTTGCCTGCGACGTTGGCATTGGAGTCCCCAAGATGCGACTCGTGCCTTTGAGCCGGATAAGCGGTCTGCCTGATGAGGCGCAAGGGCTCAACGGACAGGCGCTCGCGGTTGACCGCTTCGACCGTCTGACATCGAATATTCGCATTCACACCGAAGATTTCAATCAAATTTTCAAGCAGCAGCCTGAGCAAAAATACGACAATCACTCCTTTGCCGATCTCGCGCGGGTTATCTACCAAGCGATCGGAAACGACGCGCTGATTGACTTTGTGCGCCGACTCGTTTTTAACATCGGAATTGCGAACAACGACATGCACTTAAAGAATTGGTCGCTTGTTTATCCTGACGGGCGTACGCCTCAACTCGCGCCAGCCTACGATTACGTCTGCACGAAAGCGTACTTGGGTCACAGCGAAACTGGCTTGGCCCTTGGAACTGCACGTTTTTTCCAGAATGTAACGATCGAAGAATTCGAACGACTGGCCGATCGCGCCGCTGTTTCAAAAAGCGTCGTTCGCACCGCGGCCATAGATATGGTAGATCGTTTTCGCGATCGATGGCCACGGATTCGTGATGCGATGCCGTTGCCCGCGATTACGCGAACGATTGACGAGCAGCTTGCGCAGGTTCCCCTCTTTGGCGGAGGTCACCGCGCGCCGGGGGTAGCGGGCGACCCGCCTTTGCATCAGGAAATCACCTAAGGGGAAACCAACCGTTGGCCTTCCAACATACGTGCAGCAAGGCGATCCCCGAAGCGCGGCCGAGCTGAGACGGGGAAGACCCAAACCCGTCGAAGTGATGCGGCTCCAAAGGAGGGGCACGTGAAAACAGTCGCTGCGGTGATTCTAGCGGTGATGATAGCGGGGTGCGGCGGCGGAAGCACGCCGCTGAGCCCATCGTCTGCGGGCGTTGCGGCAGAGCGAACGCGCTCGCGTTCCGGTTTCAGCGTGCTCTACAGTTTCAAAGGCCACGATGACGGCAGAGACCCGCACGCGGGTCCGCTCATCAAGGTCAAGGGCACGCTCTACGGCACCACGGAATACGGGGGCGGCCTATGCCATGCCCGTTGCTTCGGCGGCACGGTCTTTGCGATCACGACGTCCGGCAAGGAAAGCATACTCCACAGCTTTGAGGTTGGTTCGGCAGACGGTAAAAACCCGCGGGCAGATCTCATCGACGGCGCGGGCACACTCTACGGCACCACCGTCCATGGCGGAAGTGCGTCCTGCTATTGTGGAACCGTCTTCAAGGTCACGCTGTCCGGGGCGGAAAGCGTGCTCTACAGCTTCACCGGTGAACCAGACGGCTATGGCCCCGATGCGGGGCTGCTCGACATCAACGGTACGCTCTACGGCACGACCATTAACGGCGGCGCGCACGGCGACGGAACGGTCTTTGCGATCGAGCCCACCGGCACGGAAAGCGTGCTCCACAGCTTCACCGGTAAACCAGACGGTGCCCACCCATACTCGGGCCTCATCAACGTCGATGGCACGCTCTACGGCACGACCACGAAAGGCGGCGCGGACTGCAGCTCGATCGGCGGTTGCGGAACGGTCTATACGATCGCGCCGTCCGGCGCGGAGACCGTGCTGTATAGCTTCAAAGGCGCCCCGAAGGACGGCACCTACCCAACGCAGGAGCTCCTCCTCAACCTCAACGGCACGCTGTACGGCACGACCAAACGCGGCGGGACGAACGGCAGCGGAACAATATTCTCGATGACGACCTCCGGCGCGGAGACCGTGCTGCACAGCTTCGGCGGCTCGGGCGACGGCGTGTTGCCCTATGGGGGCCTGCTCGACGTCAAGGGCATGCTCTACGGTACGACCTCCAACGGTGGTTCGGGTTCGTGCCTGCGATACGGCGACGTCGCAGGGTGCGGAACGGTTTACAAGTCTACAACCTCCGGTGAGGAAACCGTGCTGCACGACTTCAACGCCTTACGGCAGGGGAGATTCCCGTACGCGGGCCTCATCAATGTCAACGGCACGCTCTACGGCACGACCACTGCCGGCGGCGCGCATAACGCAGGGGCCGTCTACTCGTTATCGCCGTGAAACCTCTGCGCTGACGCCTTTCTTATTCTGTATCGACGGGCTCGTTTGAGGGCGGCTCGTTCAGGAAGTGCGAGACCGGATACTTCGAAGGAATCGCCGTAAAGGGTCGCGGCTTTTGCCTGAAGTCGAAGGCCCCATCCAAACCCGCTGCGCGCTGGTCGGTATACCCTTCCGCCTCCGGACCGATCTGCCCGGTCCCGTAGACCTCTTCGATGAACTTCAGGATGCTTGAGAACTCGTATTGCTTGTGGTCGACGTAACCGATCTTGGCATAGGGCGAGATAATGAGACAGGGAACGCGGAAGCCCAGACCGCGATAGTCCAGCTGCGGCGGCTTCGCGTTGTCGTACCAGCCCCCCCAATCGTCCCACAAGACGATGATCGCCGACGAGTTCCAGTACGGGCTCTCCCCGATCGCATTGACGACCGATGCCACCCATGATGGGCCGCGGTCGCTCCCCTTCCCCCCGTTGATGGGCGGGTGGTCGGAGTCGCCCAGGCTGGGCGTAACAAAGCTTACCGATGCCAAGTGCCCTCCGAGGGAATCTTTTAGTATCCTCGTCTGCGGAGCGATGACGTTCTCCCAATCGCGACCGTACCGTGCGTACTTCATCGCTTCGAAGGGCTCCCAGATCCCCGCGTCCAGCCTTCTGGTCGCGTAGTACTTCCACGAAACCCCGGCAGTATCGAGCACGTCGGCGATAGAGTTCCACTGGTCGAAACAGGGATATGGGCCCTTAAACATCTCCACTTTCCCTTGCGACGTCACGTACGAACTCTTCGTGCCCGGCGGCGCATCGCAATCGTGTGTGTTTTGTGGGGTATCGATCTCGGACTCAGCCGGCGATTGATCGATCTCGTCGGTGCCGGCAACCAGCGTCAAATGCCCGGTAAAACTCCCGCCCCACTCCGTCGGAAACATCTCATCGGCGAGCACGTACTGCTGCGCCATGTCCCAGTACGGTTTGATCAGCGACCGCTTGACGTATGAATACGCCGGATACGGGCCACGCTTGCAGCAAAACTTCGAAAAGCCGTCCATCCTCCCCTTATCCCAAGAAATTTGGGACGACTGCCAGTCGTGCCCTAAGTCGACGTAGTCGAAGGTGATCGGTTTGAGCGTAACCGAGATGTCTCCGGGGGGACAATGCAAACCCGAGACGCGGCGCGCGACGCGTTGGGTAATCTCCGGTCGCGCGTTTTTCTCCGGAATCGCGCAGCCCGATGCCGGCGCGTTGGCACCAGGATAACCGGTGAAGAAGTTTTCAAGGCTGCGGTTCTCTTGGATGATGACGACGACGTGGGAAATGTGTTGGCTCGGAGATCCGCTCTGCGGCAGCGCGCGAGTCAAAGCCACCGGCAGACTACCAGACGAAGAACACCCGGCCAGTACGATAAGGCCGAGGAACGCAAAAACGAGAAACGACTTAGCAGACATCCTTCCCTTTTAAGTTTTGTTATTGGTGAGCCGGCTCCTATGAAGCGTCCCGTAACCCCGCCGCAAAAGAGAACTTCTCGAACTGTGCGCGACGCCATCTACAAACTCTGCAAGAAGGGAGCCCAACCACCGTAATCGTGGCGCAAGCCACGCGCGCTGAACGGGGCAAGAGATCTCCCCAAGTTCGATCACCAGCGCCCCGCCGGTTGCTTCGACCTGCCGGTACCCGTAGTACTCACGCAAACTCGCCGTGAAGTCGTCCGGCTGAAATCCAAACGGCCAGTACTTGCCGTAAAACGCCCGCCACGCTTTGGCTTCCGAATCGCCTTGCGCCGGCGGATATCCGACCGAAGCGCGGCTCCCGCAGGGCGGATTCGATCCGTCGAAATGAATGAAGAGCGCCGCCTTCACCTTGTACGTTCCCTCGAAGTCGGCCGGCAGCCGCGCGACGCTCACGCCGCGTTCCCGCAAAATCTTTGTGGCTTCGTCGGCCACGACCGGCGTCCACTCCCGCTCGCCCGCCGCGCCGAGATTACACTTGTGCTGCGGGAAATGCGCGCAGCTCGCCGGGCGCCCTTCGTGTCCCGCTGAAATCAGCACGTCGTATTTCGTAATCACCGCCGCCAGCAGCAGCGGGAGCATCACCATCCGCCGGATGCGCCTCCGCCGCCGAAGCCGCCGCCGCCCGCGGAAAAACCGCCTCCGCCGCCCCCGAATCCACCCCCGCCGCCGAAGCCGCCGACGAACGCCCCGCCGAAAAGCTGCGAGCGCCGCATCTGCGCCCGGGCCGCCGCGCGCCCCTCGTGCAGCACGAGATATCCGTAATAGGAACTGCGGATGATGTGCACGATGATGACGAACACGAGGAACGCGAGAAAGAACCACAGATCGGAGTTCAAAGCAATGCCGGTATGCTGGTGCGAGACCATCGGCGGCGGCGTCATGTTCGCCGCGCTCGGCGTGATCGTGTTCAGCATCACGGCGACGCCGGCTTGCACGGCGCCGTCGGTATCGCCCGCGCGCATGCGCGGCCGGATGTCGTCTTGGATGATCCGGTAGGCGTCCGCATCGGGAAGCTTGCCCTCCAAGCCGTAACCGACCTCGATGCGCACCTTGTGGTCGGCCATGAAGATGAAGAGCACCGCGCCGTCGTCGTATTTTTTGCGCCCGATCTTCCAGTGGTCGGCCGTCTCGCCGGTCCACGTCTCGAGCGGCACGTCGCCCGTGCTCTGCCCGATCCAGACGATGATCTGGTGCCCGGTCGAGGTTTCGTACGCGCGCAGCTGGCTCTCGAGCGACGCGCGAGTCGCGCTCGAGAGCGCCCCGGCGTTATCCGTAACGAAATGAACCGGCACCGGCGGAATCGTAAAGCCGGCCGATGCCGCGATCAGCGGCAGCGCAAAGAGTAGCGCGAGCAGCGCTCTACCAGCTGCCCGAGGCACCGCCGCCACCAAAATCTCCCCCGCCCGCATCGAAATCACCGCCGCCGCCGAAATCATCGCTCCCTCCACCAGAAGAAGATCCACCGCCGCCGCTGGTCCACGTCGGCCAGCTCTTCATCTGCTTCTTCGCCGCCGGTGCGCCTTCACGCAGTACCAGATATCCATACCGGATGCTGCCGACGATCTGCATCACGATAATGTAGATCACGATCACCATGAAGACCGCGAACATCGAGAACAATCCGATGGCGATGCCGCCGGCCCACCAAGGCGACGAACTCTCTTCTGCTGACGGCGGTGCCGTCACTGCTGCGTACGCCGGCGTGATCGTCTTGAGCATCGCCGCCACGCCGGCGCTCACCGCGCCGTCCGTATCGCCCGCGCGCATCTTCGGCCGGATGATCTCGTTAATGACCCGCGACGAATCGGCATCGGTCAGCGAGCTCTCTAGTCCGTACCCCACCTCGATGCGGATCTTGTGATCCTTCATGAAGAGAAAGAGGATCGCGCCGTCGTCCTTGCCGCGCCGGCCGATGCGCCACTGGTGCGCACTGTCGCCGGTCCACGTTTCGAGCGGCACGTCGCCGGTCGTATCGCCGATGTAGACGATCACCTGATGTCCGGTGGCGTGTTCGTAGGCTTGCAGCTCGTTCTCGATCGAGCCGCGCGCGTCGCTCGAGAGCGCGTTGGCGCTGTCGGTGACGAAATGATCGGGCGTCGGCGGCACTTTGAAATCTGCCGCCACGCCCAGCAGCGCCGGCCAGAGCGCGATCGCCATCGCAACCACGGGAAGGGCTCGCCCCGCCGATCGCACGCTGCTCAATACTTCAGCTTGGCTGCGTCCGGCAAATTACCAAAATCGTCGCGTCATCGCGCATCTGCCCGTTTGAAAAAGTCTTGACCGCCTCGAAAAGCTCGTCGGCGAGTTCCTGTGCGTTGAGTTCGCGATGCGCGAGGAAGTTCTCGCGCAGGCGTTCGAGAGTGTACAGCTCTCCGCGGGTATTGCTCGCCTCGGTTAAACCGTCGGTATAGATGACGGCGCGGTCGCCGAAATCGAGGGTGCACTCTTCCACGGAGTAGGGCGTCTTGCGATCGATGCCCAAAACCAGGCCGTGCATCGTGAGCACCTCGACCTCTTGGGCCTGCGCGCGCAGGATCAGCGCCGGCTCGTGCCCGGCGTTGACGATGCGCAGCCGTCCCGACGTCGCGCTGATCGTCCCCAGCAGCAGGGTGATGAAGTAGTCGGTGTCGTCGAGATCCTCGGCCACGACCTGGTTCGTGTGGCCGATGATCGCCTCGAGGCGTTCGTGCCCCAGCGCCTGCGTCAGCCCGCGCACCAGATAGCGCAGCATCAGCGCGTTGATCGCGGCGCCCAGCGATTTCCCCGACGCGTCGCCCAGGCCGAACAGCAGGTGATCGCCGCTGCGAAAGACGTCGATGTAGTCGCCGCCGACCAGGCGAGCCGGCTCGGCGCGGGCCCCTAACTCCAGCCCATCGACCTCGGGTACTTGGATCTTAAGCAGCGCGTTTTGGATCCGCTCCGCTGCGATGTCGTAGTACGGCTCGGCTTGCTCGCCGGCCGTTAACGCACTAATCGCCTTGGAGATCGAAGACCACACAGCAGCCTGATTGCACCATCTCTGCCGGAGGCCTGTGCCAGATGTGCCGGAGAAGGGTCGGGCAAATGACGGCGCCCCCGGCGCACGAGCTCACCCGGATTGCGGTCGAAAGCCGCGATACGCCGCTCGGCTCGTGGACGGTGGCGCGCTGGTCGCCGCCGCCGGCCTGCGCCTGGCACGGCCTCGTCGAGCAGATCTGGTATTTCGACGGCACGCTCGCGCTCGCGCGCGAACGCGTCTTCCCCGACGGACTCGCGGAACTGATCGTTCAGTTGGACCGGCCGCACCGCGACGGCGACTCCAACTCGCTCGATCCGTTTCCGGCCGTCTGCATCAACGGGCTTCGCACCCGGCCGTCGGTCGTCGTCGCACCGCAAGGCCGCTGCCGCGTGCTCGGCATCTGCTTCGATCCGGCCGGAGTCTACTCGCTCTTGCACGCGTCGCCCAAAGATTTGGTCGACGTAACGATCGACCTGCGGGACGGGATCGGCCGCTCGGCCGCCGAGCTCGGCGAGCGCTGTGCCGACGCCGCGCAGACGGCTGCCTGGAATCCCGCGCGCAACGCGGTCGCGGCCGTTCTCGCCGCGCAGCAATGGCTGGCCCGGCGCACCGCCTCTGAAACGGACTCAGCCGTCGCCTGGACGGCGGCGGCGATTCGCAACGTGCGCGGCATCGTCTCCGTCGACGATATCGGGCGGCGGCTCTCGCTCTCGCGAAGCCGCCTCGCACAACGATTTCTCGAGCGCACCGGCGTCACCCCGAAACGCTTCGCGCGCATCGTGCGCTTTCACCGCGCGCTCTCGCTGCTCGCGCGCAGCGAGAGCATCATCACGGCGGCGGCCGAAACCGGATATTACGATCAGGCGCACATGTATCGCGATTTCGCCGAGTTCGCGGGCCTGACGCCGGGCGAGTTCCTGGCGGCGACCCGCTACCCAAACTCGGCCAGCATTGCCGAGCCGTAGTCGCGAAGGTTACGGTCCGTAGGGAGCCACCGGCGCCGGCGCGACGCCGGTCACGAGTCCGCTCGGCGAGAGCTCCGACGTGTAGCTGAACTTGTAGGCGTTGCCGGGATAGGCGTACACGTCGATCGATCCGTTATCCGCATCGCCGCAGAAGAGCTCTTTTCCCTTGTGGTCCAGCTTGCACCAAATCGAGGATCCCATCAGCGGTGCGGTCGTCGCCGATCCGTTGTAGGGCGGTGCAAACACGTCGATCGTCTCGGCCAGCCAATCGGTGATGATCAGGTTGTTGTGGCGATCGAACGTCGGGGCGCCGGGCAGGCCGAGGCTCACGCCGGAGAGCTGCGTGCCCGGGCATCTTCCCCTTTGGAAATTCGACCACGTTGGCGACGTTGTTCGATTCGAGGTTCGAGACGAAGACGTTCCCTTCGCGGTCGCTCCCAATGCCGAACAAAACGGCGAACGAGGGATCGCTCAACGTCCCAAGCTGTTTGCCGTTGTTCTTGTTGTAGACCCCGACCGTCGGCGCGCCGCTCGTGTTGTTGAGATTCAAAATATAGACGCGTTTGTTGCCGGAGAATCCAACGTCGGCCGGTTCACCCGTCGTGTCGGGGATCGTCAGTTTGGCGGCGCCGCAGTTGGGTCCGTACTCGGTCGTCGTATTCGCGCGGCCGTCGGGCACCCAGAGATTTCCGCCGCGATCGATCGCGATGCCGTTGGTCGACGAGGCCGGTTGGCACACCGTCGGCGGCTTATTCGTTTTATCGTTCAAAGGAAACCACAGCACGCTCGAGCCACCGAACTGCGCAACCGCGATGTGGTAGGGTTTTCGCGCGTCAGCCCCAGGCGGCGCCGGCTTCATCCAGCTCGGGCGCGTGGTATGCGGTTTGAAGCCGGCGGGAAGCACGGAACGCGCGCCGTCGCTTCCGGTCATCGGCTGGTACTGCCCGAGTGACGGGCCGGTTGTTGGCTGATAGCCGGAGCAAGCTGCGAGCGCCGCGATTGTTGCCGCCGCGCCGAGCGCAACGGTGAAGGCTGAGGAACGCATGATGAGTTTTTCTCTCCTAAAAGAGGCAAGGGCGATTCGTTGTGCCTTCCGTTATGCAGACGGCGTGCCGATTCCAGCCGCACGAGTCCCACGTTAGTCCCAAGCTTCGGCGGGTCGGCCCCGCAACGGGCAAGAACAGGCGTCTACCGATGCGCAAAGACGAGACCCGGCTGTGGGCAGCGATAACGCTCCTGCGCAGCATTCGTAACCGCCGCGCCCTGCTGCGCCACCCGCTGGTCGAAGAGGCCTCGCATCGGCACAGCGAGCTTGCCGACCGGCTGCCGGAGATCGTCACCGCGCTCTTAGACGAGCTGAGTCTGGAATCGGAGCAGCACCGCCGCCGGTTTGCCGTGCTGCGCCGCAGCGACATCGAACGTGAGAGCCACATCGCGATCGCGCGCGAGATGAGCCTGTCGCGCAGCCAGTTCTATCGCGATCTGCGTGAGGCGCGCGCGCGTTTCACCGAAGGCTTGGAAGACTATCTTGCGCTGCGCGCCGGCGACGATCTGGGTTTCGCCGGGCGCCTTCCGCAAGGCGCGCGCTTCGTCGCCATCGACGCGTTACGTGACGGCGGCCAGTTCGACCGCGCCCGCGACGTCGCCGCCGCGCTCGCGCAGGAGAGCGATGACGCCGCGCAGGCGAGTCGAGCGCTCTGCGTCCGCGCCGAGTTGGAGATCGAGCTCGGCGCCTTCGCGCACGCGCAGACGACGACCGCACGAGCCCGTGCGCTGCTTGCCGATGTCACCGACATCGGGATGCGCTGCGTGCTCGACGCCAACTGCGATCTGCTCGATTTCGAAGCGGCGCACTGTCTGGGTACACCCGGGGCCGCATCGGCGCGAGCCCAACTGATCGAACGGCTGCGCGGCGATTACGCGCGCGATCGCCGGTACGCCGAAACGCTGGTCAAGGCGCTCGTTGCGGAGGCGTCGATCCAGTTCGAGCGCGACGAGGGCACGCGCGCCCTGGCGACGATCGATGAGGCGGCGGCGATTATCGCTCGCGCCCGCTCCACCGCCTCGCGCTTAGCCGTCGACGTCGCGATACGCGCGTCGGGAATCCGTGCGGTGCGGGCCGACCAAGTCTCGAACGCATTGAACGAAATGAACGAGCTCGTCGAAGCCGGCAGCCGCAGCGGGAACGTGCGCAGCCTGCGCTTGGGAATGCAGATGATGGCGGCCCATCTGCTGACGTTGGGCCGCTTGGAAGAAGCAAAACAGTTCGCACTGGAAGCCTGGGCGCTGATCGACCTTTTCGGCAGCGCGCTCGATCGAGTTATCGTGCTTTCGAACCTCGCGCGCATCGATATCCATCGGCGAAATGGCAACGAAGCCTTGCGCTGGATAAGCCTGGCGCGCGCGGTCTCCTGCGACGCCTTTTCGATCACGCAGGCGCTGGCGATCTCCGAAGCCGAGGCGCTAATCCTCGTCGGTCACCCCGAGCGCGCGGCCGGCATGGCGCACTCGCTCGGCGATCGCGTCGGAAACTGGCCGCGGCTTTTAGGCCGTGCGAAGCTCGCCGAGGCGACCGCCCTCTCCAGGCTCAAACGCGAACGAGAGGCCCGCGAGTGCAGCGAAGCGGCGGTTGAGTTTTCGCGCGGCACCGCGGGCCCGTTACTGCACCTTCGAGCGCTCGACCTCAACCTCAAGCTCGGCGGAAGTTCCGCGTCGCGCGCCGAGCTGCGCGACCTCAAAGCCGCGTTAAACGTCTAAGGTGCGGTCCTGGCTGCGCGCTTCATCGCGGCAGGCGATAGACGGTGCCGTAGCCGCCCTGGCAGCCATAGTGGTAGCAGCCAGATCCTCCCAGACGGGTGGTTCCAAAGAGGGTCGGCCCGTCGTCGGAGACGCCGGAAGCGGGGTACTCGCCATCCGGCAGCGCTTTGAAGCGATAGAGCACCTTCACGTAGCCGAACGTGCTCATAGAATAGACGACACCATATCCACTGTGCTTGTTTCCACCGTACTGGGTCGCGCCGTAGAGTGATCCGTTGACCGCGATCAGTCTGCCGACAGGGCGGTAGCCGTCAAGCGTTTCGTTCTGACTAAAACTGTGCACGACATGTTCGTTGCCGGAGATAGTGACTGCGTAGACCGTTCCACCTTCGCGCCTGCCGCCGAATTCGGAGCTTCCGTACAGTACCCCGTCCATTGCGACCAGCCCCGACGGCGTACTCATGTCGTAGGCTTGACCCGCCGAGTAAACAACGCGCTCTTTTCCTGCCGGAGAGATCGCAAAGATCGTGCCGTCGTCGAACCGGCCGCCATACATCGTCGTGCCGTAGAGCGTACCGTTGAGATTGACGAGGTTGCCGGTAGGAGCGCTGCCGTCGTTTGGCTCGCCCTTGAAGCGATAGACCACTCGTTCTTCCCCGGAAGGGTTAATCGAGTAGACGACACCGCACCCTTTCTTAGAGTCCCGGCACCGAATTCCGCCGCCGTTGACCGTTGTTCCGTATAGCGTCCGCTTGACCAGGGTCAGCGGTCCCTCGGGATTTGCTCCGTCGTAGCCACCCTGGAATGCATAGACCGCGCTCATCCCCCCAGATGGAGCAAGCGAGAAAACGATTCCGCAGCCGCGCAGGTTGGCGGCCTTGCACCGCTCTCCCCCGTAATACGTGGTGCCGTAGAGCAAATTATTGACTACTGCCAACTCTGCTTCTGGTTGCGCCCCGTCGGGGCGGCCTGCAAAGCGGTGAAGGACGGTCTCGCTGCCCTCTTTTGTGACCTTGAAGACCGTGCCGCAGCCTTTTCCTCCGCACGCCGCGCCGCCGCCGCCAACGGTCGTCGAGCCGTAAAGATCACCGTCGAAGGGAATTACCCGTGCACCGGGATTCTGGCCGTCCGGGCTCGCTTGAAAACTATAGACCGAGTTATATCCCACCAGTGGTTTGGCTAAAGCCGGAAGGTCGGGGCGGCCGCCCACAACGGCGCGCTGCGAACCCCCGCATCCCGCCAGCAATGCCGCCGCCGCGCCGACACTAAGCGCGTAGCCTCTGAAGTCTAAAACCATCGTTGCAGCTCCTCGCACCGTTAAAATTGCGTTACGCGGAAATACTTCGAGTTCGCGGCGCGAAGTCCCACCGCGAACCGGGGCTAGCTCGTCGCCGGTTCGCCGAAGTTCTGCCGCAGCGCCTCGCCGATTCGCGCGATCGCGTAAAGAATTCCCGCCTGCGTGTCCCCGCTCGCGAAATACGGCTGCGTCTCTTTCACGACGTCGTCCCAGAACGCGCCGCCGACACGCTCGTGCAGTTCCTTGTCGCCGATGATCGCGAACTGCCGCGCGTTGGGGGCCACCAAAATCAGCGCACCGTTGCGCGGCTCGTAACGATGCAGCTTGAGCGCGCCGAACTCGCGCTTCGCGCGCTCGAACGCATCGACGCTGCGATCGGGAATCACCCGCACCGCGATGCGGCCGCTCGTGCCGTCTTCGGCTTGGGCGATCGCGTGCGCGATCTCCGCGCGATCGGCCTTGGTCACGGGCTGAAGTTGACGGCCGGGGCCTGCTGCGCGCCCGGCTGCGCCTGGAAGTAGGGTTTCTCGGTAAAGCGGCTGCCGAACATCCCGACGATCATCAGGGTCGGGAAGGTGTCGCGTTTCGTGTTAAAAGCGCGGGCCGTGTCGTTGTACTTTCGCCGTTCGAAGGCGATGCGGTTCTCCGTCCCTTCGAGCTGCGCTTGGAGCGTCTGGAAGTTCTCGGTTGCTTTGAGCTGCGGATAGTTCTCGACGACCGCGAGCAGCCGCGAGAGCGCCAACCCGAGAGAATCCTGCGCCGCCGCATACTTCTGGAAATCTTGCGGATTGTTGATCGCGTTCTGCACGACCTGGGGTGGAATCTGCCCGACGCTGGCGCGCGCTTTGGCGACGTCTTCGTACGTGCTCTTCTCGAAGTTCGCTGCGCCTTTGACGGTCGCCACGAGATTCGGCATCAGGTCGGCGCGCCGCTGGTAGACGTTCTGCACCTGCCCCCACTGGGCATCGACCGCCTGGCTTAGCGTCACCAGCGAGTTGTAGGTGCCTGCTATGAAGAGCCCGGCGATCACGACGATCGCCACGACGATCAGCGGACCGGCGTACGAAGGACGTTGTTGCATCTCGTGCAAATGCGCCGCAATGCGGCCTGCCCCTTCCTCGGGCGCCCTTTTATTGCGAGCTTTGCTCGCCGCAATTCCTATTTTTGCGCTCTCGTTCGGCGTGCTTTTCGTCAATCGCGTCGAGCCGCGGCTCTTCGGTATCCCCTTCCTCTTCTGCTGGATCGCCGCGTGGGTGCTGCTCACGCCGGCCTTCCTCTGGACGATCGGCCGCGTGGAGCGGCGCTGGTGAACGGCATCACCGCGCTCGCGATCGTCGCCGTCATCGTCTTCGGCACGATCGCCTTCGCGTTGCTAGCCGTGCGCGGTGTGAAGATGAGCCCCGAGCAATACATCGTCGGCGGCCGCAGCTTCGGGGCGATCTTCCTGTGGGTACTGCAAGCCGGCGAAATCTACACGACCTTCACCTTTTTGGGCGTCGCGGGCCTGGCGTATTCGCAGGGCGCGCCCGCGCTCTACGTCGTGGCGTACGGGACGATCGCCTACATCATCGCCTACTTCTTGGCGCCCGCCGTCTGGCGAGTCGGCAAGGATAATAACCTGCTCACCAACGCCGACTTTTTCGAAAATCGCTACAACAGCCGCGCCCTCGGCGTCGGCGTCGCGCTGCTGTCCTTCGCGATGGTAGTGCCGTACGTGACGATTCAGCTCAGCGGTTTGCAGATTCTGCTGCGCATCGCGGGCTACGGCGCCTACAACGCCACCGCCGCGGTGATCGTCGGCTTCCTGGTGATGGCGCTCTTCGTCTTCAGCGCCGGGCTGCGCGGCACGGCCTGGGCTAGCGTCGTCAAGGATATCCTCGTGCTCGGCGCCGTGCTCTTCGCCGGCGTCGCCATTCCCATGCACTTCTTCGGCTCGCCGCTCGGGCTCTTCGAACGCGTGCTGCAGACGCATCCGCAGATGCTGACGATGCCGCCGGCGGGCGCTTTCCACGGCACGTTGTGGTACGCGTCGTCGGTGCTGCTCTCGGCGTTGGGCTTCTACGTTGGGCCGCAGACCTTCAATAGCGTCTACAGCGCGCGCAGCGGCGACGCGCTGCGCCGC
Source organism: Candidatus Cybelea sp. (assembly GCA_036489315.1). NCBI lineage: Bacteria > Bacillati > Vulcanimicrobiota > Vulcanimicrobiia > Vulcanimicrobiales > Vulcanimicrobiaceae > Candidatus Cybelea > Candidatus Cybelea sp. Next base: position 18,009 of record DASXFZ010000040.1, on the reverse strand, counting down.
AACGCCATCTATCTGCCCTTCTACCAAATCGTGGCGGCCCTGATGGTCTTCGCCGGGCTTTCGGCGGCACTGATCAATCCCGGCCTCACGGGGCCAAATGTCGATCAATCGTTCATGCTGGTCGTGCAGCGCTACTTTCCGTCGTGGATCCTTGGCCTCGTGGCCGGCGCCGGCGCGCTCGCGGCACTGGTTCCGGCGTCCGCGCTGCTGCTCGCCGCCTCGAGCGTCATCACCAAGAACGTCTTCGGCGACGCGTTCGGCGTCGCGACCAGCGATCGCGCCCGCACGCGGCTCACGCGTATCATCGTCGTGGTCGTCGCGGTGCTGGCGCTTGGCATCTGGATGATCGCCCAGAAAACGGTCGTCGAACTGCTGCTGCTCTACTACAATGGCGTCACGCAGTTCTTTCCCGGAGTCGTCGCGGCGTTCGTCTGGAAGCGCGCGAACGCGTGGGGCGTCGGCCTGGGCATCCTCGCCGGCGTCGGCATTGCCGTTCCGCTCGCCGCCCTAAACATTTTTCCACTGGGTATGAACGGCGGCTTCGTCGGATTGCTGGCCAACGTCGTCGTCTTGATTCTGGTCAGCCTCGTCACCCGCCACAAGAGCGCATAGCCTCGCATCGCTTTTCGCGTGTCATCCTGAGCCTGTCGAAGGACCGTCGAAGGATGCCCCACCAAAAACCGCAAACCGCCCAGCATGCCGAACGCCTCCACGCTTCTCCGTCTTCTTATTTGTTTTGGGGTTCTCGCCGGCTGCTCGCACGGCATCGGCTTTACGCCGTATCCGAACGAACAACTCGCGCAGCGGGAGCAGCCGCTCGCCGGCAACCGTTACCAGCAGATCTATAGCTTTAAAGCGGGCATCGATGGCGCAAATCCGATCTCCGGGTTAACCGAGATTAATGGCACGTTCTACGGCACGACGTACGGCGGCGGCACGTCGGGCGGCTGGGGCACCGTATTCAAAGTTGCGCCCGACGGTGCCGAGCACGTCATCTACAAGTTCAAAGCCAACAGCGACGGCGCGCATCCCTACGCCGGCCTCACCGGCGTCAACGGCACGCTCTACGGCACCACGTACCAAGGCGGAACCAGCGGCAGCGGAACGGTCTTCAAAGTCAGCACGACCGGCGTCGAAAAAGTTCTCTACAGCTTTAAGGGCGGAAACGACGGTGTCTATCCCTACGGGCGCCTCATTGCCGATGGCGGGCAGCTCTACGGAACCACGTATACGGGCGGCGGCGGTTACGGCTGGGGCATCGTCTTTCGCGTAAGCCTCTCGGGTGCCGAAACAGTGATCTACCGCTTCAAAGCCAACGACGACGGCACGCACGACGGCGCGCATCCCTACGCCGGTCTGATCGTCTACAACGGAATGCTCTATGGCACGACGGAGCAGGGCGGCACCAAAGGCAACGGCACCGTCTACAAAGTGTCAACTGGCGGCAGCGAGCACGTCGTCTACAGCTTCAAAGGCGCCCCCGACGGACAGTATCCCTATGCCAAGCTCCTCGCCTACAACGGCGCGCTCTACGGTACGACCTACCAAGGCGGAATCGGCTCCGGCTGGGGCGTCGTCTTCAAAGTCACCCCGGGCGGCACCGAAACAATCCTCCACAAGTTCAAACCGAACGCCGACGGCGCGCATCCGCAGTACGCGGGGCTCGTCGAGGTGGGCGGCCTTCTGTACGGCACGACGTACGAAGGCGGAACACCGCGAAACGGCACCGTCTACAGCGTCACGCCCGGCGGCACCGAGCACGTCGTCTACGCATTTAAAGGCGGCCCGGCCGACGGTGCGCATCCCTACGACGGTCTCGCGAACTCAAACGCCACGCTTTACGGCACGACGTACGACGGCGGCGCCGATAACGCCGGTACGGTATTCAAGCTAACGCCTTAATTCGAAGGGCTCAGCCGTTGCGCCAACGACGATCGTCAATACGCCCGGCTCGGTCGGCAAATTGCACATAGCGCCTTTCCGACCGGCAACTCGGTATGATTCAATGCCTGATGAATACACTGGATTATGCCGCGGGATAGTACACAAGGGGCCACAACGTCCGATTCAGGGGTCGCGGGCTGGCTAAACTGAATCGCTATGGTTCAATGGCTACGTTCTCACCGCGCGCCTCGGCGCTCAGTTTTCTCATTCGGTAAGTGATCTCGGACACAGCGCGCAAGTCGTCGCCATTGTATTCAAGAAGCGATTCCTTAATTCGGCTCCTCGCGGCACGACTGCGCGAACTCTTGAAGCGTCGATAGAGCGCCTCTGCCTCCATCCCTCCGTTGATCGTGCTTCTGCGGGGCACGCCAAAGAAAGCCGAAACCTTCTTAAGATCGAGGGTTGGAATCGGGAGACGGACGTTCCGTTCGGCGTAGTGAAACATATCCAGGTGTCGGTCAAGGAATGCTTGCAAGACATCGTCCAACCCATACCTGTCGGCGGCCTTTTTGAGCTCCGGAATTTCTGCGCTTCCACCGGCCCACGTAACGACCGGAAGGTTCGGGTGTTGTGCGATTTGATCGCCTAGTCGGCGAAGGTTGGCTCTAATCTCCGCTGGGCCATTGCCCCACCATTGAAGAATGTTCGTTCTGCTCTCGGTGACTAGAGACAGTCCGATGAGATAAATCCATCCCGGCTCCGCTGCAATATATTCGAGATCGACCGCGATGAAAGATGAAAAGTCGAGAGGTGTTTGACCGAATAAAACTGGGCCTTCGCTAAAGTAGCTCGCCGCGTGGTGCTTCCAGGAACGCACAGTTGATTCAGACACGAAGTGGCGATGTGGCCGAAGATCGCGCGATACACTCTCTGGATCGCAATCTCGAATGTGCTCCAAAGACGAGATGCCAAGGTTCGCCAAAGCACGGGCGCGTGAGGCTCGCACGCCGTAGATCAAAGTTGTCCCTTTACGCTCTCTAATGTATTCGTCGACTTCTGGTCGGGTAGCGCAAACTTCGCATGCGCAAACACGTGGCGTGACACCATCGCGACGAGCACGCCGAACGTCTTTCACTAGTCCCCGTACGACCTCGAAGTCTTGCTCGCGTAGCTCTATTACAATCTGCTCTTCACCGAATGCCGTTCGGAGGATGAGCATTCCTCTCGGCTCCGAGCGCATGGTTCGATATGGCTCTAAGAGCGTGTGGTAAAACGCCAATTCAAGCCGGTCTTCGCGGCGAACACTTGCATGCGACTTAATCTCGATGGGAATGAGTTTCCCACCTTCTGTCTTCACTCCATCAGGTTTACCATAAATTTTCAGCTTGACGTTTTCGAGCATCGGTAACCCAAAGAGGACGCACGGTTTCGAAAACAAGGTTGGCAGCACATCGTACGTTAACTCGGAGGGTATTGGAAGGGGTACAGCCGACGCCCTAACTGTTCGTTCGAAATCTCTTCCCGCTTGTATAAGTTCGTTATTAAACTCTCCACCTAACTGCTCAAGCGAAACATAGCCCCGATCTACAAGAAAAAATGCATAGGGGCAGGCGCGAAAGCGGATGATATCCGTTTTGGTCACCCATTGTTCGTCGCGCGCCGATAAGCAAGGCTTCGCTGTGAGCCCCATGGAGTCTCGAGTGCCGCCTGATCGGCTTTTCTTAGCGATCCGACGCTTCGTGGACATGACGCCATTATATTGGCGTGGTGAGAGGCTGGGCCTTCGTCTAGACTCGGCTCGTGCCGAGCAAGAGCTACACGGCGACGATCAAGGCTTTTCGATCCAATCTCCGGCGGCAGCGCTCAGCTCTTGGACTCTCGCAGGAAGAGGTCGCCGAGCGCCTCGGGATCGCTACGAGACACTACCAAAAGATCGAAAGCGGAGAGCTCAACGTGACCATTGCGACGCTATGCAAAGTGGCAGATGCGCTTCGCAGCGATGCTGCGACGCTCCTGAGTCGGAAGTCCGTCGGCTAGGCGCGCGAAGCCTCTAGGGCCTCGATACTCGCTCATATAGCAGAACCGCCGCTGCGGTCTCGCGGAAGGCCGTATCATAGCCGAGCCTTTCCTCATTCGCAGGCAGACCTTGCAGCCGGTGCGAACCTGGTCCGCAAAATGGCTTCGTAGGCCGCCATTATGTACGGCAACCGCCCAGGTTGCGGTGAAGCGGGGTAGCATGCCAACGACGCGAGGAGCCGCTTTGAAGCGGTATCTTGCAAAGGTAGCAGATATACGGGCGTCCGGACACGCCGTTGATGAACTCTCCTACTATCCGGCATTGTCTGAGCTTTTCGAACAGATTGGCTCGCGCCTGGAGCCCCAGGTTAAGCCCGTAATGAATATACGCAATACGGGGGCCGGATTGCCCGATGGGGGCCTGTTTACAGCCGACCAGGTACGTCGTCGGTCGTCTAACGTTCTTGCATCTAGTATCCCGGGGCGCGGCGCAATCGAAGTAAAAGGTCCGAGCCAGGACATTGACGCCATTTTCAAGTCGGAACAGGCGAAGAGCTACTCGAAACGTTATGGGCAAGTGCTCCTTACCAACCTTCGATCATTTGCGTTAGTTGTTGATGACGCTGAAGGTCGTCGGGTAGTCGATTCTCTCTCACTCGCGGATGATGAGCCTGCCTTTTGGAAGCTCGTCAACGAAGCGACAAAATCCGATAAGGCAATAGCCGAGCAGTTTGAAGACTTTCTAGTCCGGGTCCTACTCCGGGGCGCGCCATTGCGAGAGGCGCACGACATTGCAATGCTACTTGCATCATTCGCACGCGAAGCCGCAGAACGGATGCCAATGGCAGACCCACCGGGCCTTCTCGCGGTCCGCGACGCCTTGGAAAAATCTCTTGGGTTGAAGTTCAAAGGCGAGGATGGCGACCACTTCTTCCATTCCACGCTGATACAGACTTTGTTCTACGGCGTATTCTCCGCGTGGGTACTTTGGTCAAAGGACCCGCAACGCAAGGCAAGCGACAAGTTTCGATGGCACGATGCTGCGTGGCATCTTCACGTGCCGATGGTTCGCTCGCTCTTTGAACAAATCGCTACACCATCTATGTTAGGCCCGCTGCGGATGGCCCCCATTCTTGATGCGGTGGCGGACGCTCTAAACCGCGTTGATCGGAGGCAGTTCTTCAAAGCCTTCGATACAGGCCGTACCGTCCAGCACTTTTACGAGCCGTTTCTGCAAAAGTTTGATCCGGTGCTACGAAAAAAGATGGGTGTATGGTTTACGCCTCCTGAAATTGTTGAATATATGGTAGCCCGCGTAGATCGGGTCTTGCGTGAGGAGCTAGACTTAGCTGACGGCTTGGCGGACCAGCGCGTCTATCTCCTAGACCCTTGCGCCGGTACCGGCTCGTTTCTCGTAGCTGCCCTGCGCAAAATAGGTGAACATCTAGGTGTCGGAAAAGATGCTTCGGCAGCCTTGAAGCTCAAGAAAATAGCACTCACAAGGATTTTTGGCTTCGAGCTAATTCCAGCTCCATTTGTCGTCTCGCATCTTCAAGTGGGCTTGTTGCTGCAATCTATCGGTGCCCCGCTGAAACAAAGTGGCAACCGGGAGGAACGGGCGCAAGTCTATCTCAGCAACGCTCTCACGGGGTGGCGAGTCGAAGACGACACGAAACTTCTTCTTCCGTTCCCCCAGTTCGCTGAAGAACGCGATGCTGCTAACCGCGTCAAGCGTGACACTCCCATCATCGTAATCATTGGCAATCCGCCCTACGATGGCTTTTCCGGAGTAAGTCCTGAAGAAGAGCAGGGCCTTATCGATCCGTACAAAGAGGGCTTAAAAGAATGGGGCTTCACCAAGAACAAGCTGGACGACCCCTATATTCGTTTCTTTCGCATCGCAGAGAATCGAATCTCGCAACATGAGCCATATCGCGGCATCGTTTGCTATGTATCAAACTACTCATGGGTAAATCACAAGACCGCTGCCCCCGTTCGGCAAAGCCTGCTAAGTCATTTCGACCAGTTCTGGATCGACAATCTCCACGGAAATCGACAGATATCCGAGTACGGACCGGATCGTAAATCGAGCGAAACGATCTTTGCTTTGGAGGGGTTCTCTCGGGGAATCCGCCAGGGTGTCGTCGTCTCCCTATGGCTTAAGCGCTCGCGGGAGCACCTGGAAGAGCCTGTTGTGCTCTACCGGGATGACTTCAATGATTCGCGCGCTGAAGCTCGACGCCAGCACATGGTTCATTCATTGTCAGACTCTAATCCCGATAGCGAATATGTGGTTGTCAAACCAGAGCGGAGCCGTTACTATTCCCTCAAGCCAGCCGCTGCATTACCAGAGTATCGAGAGTGGCCTAGCATAGAAGATATCTGTAAACTACCGGCGTCCCTCGGCCTCAACGAAAACCGGAAGGGAGCCCTCATGGACGTTCAGCGTGACACGCTCATTGAGCGCATGAGGGCGTATTTTGAAGGCTCCGATGCTGCAACGTTGCGAAGGTTAGGCGGAGCGGGCTTACTAAGCGACGCTGCTCGTTTTGACGCCCAATCTGTGCAGACTGCGATGAGAGGCCTGGGATTTTCTGTGTCCTCCGTCCATCGCTTCTTGTACCATCCATTCGATAAACGGTGGGCATATGTCGCGGGACATAAGCTTTGGAACGAATGGCGACCTCAGCTTGTCCGAACCCTGGGACACCAGACCGTGTTCATAGTTTATCGCAAAAACGCGGTCGAACCAAACGATGGAGTACCTTTGCTCGCATCTAGGGATATCGGCGACCAACATGCGATGCACAAAGACGCCTATTTCATCCCACTGCAGTATACGACCAGCGACGAGCGCGGCGGCCACGTTAAACTCTTCGATGACAGTCACCCAAACCTCTCGGATGCGGCAGTAGAATATCTTAAAACCTTAGGCTATTCGAGCGACCAGATCGCTAAAGGTGAAGCTGACCTCATTTGGTATCATTTTGTCGCGATAGCAAACTCTGCTCAGTACATGGCCGAAAACGCCGACGATTTGGCCGTGCAAGCTCCGCGCTTCCCACTACCGCGCTCGCGCGAAATGCTTGTGTCATCCGCCATGCTCGGTCAACAGATCGCCACAATGACGGACCTTGACCAAGAAGTTGACGGCGTATCGCGGGGAAAGGTAGCCAAGGACTTGTCTTCCGTGGCTACCCTGACGAAAACAAATGGCGATGCCGTCACGGAAGATGACCTTTTGGTAAATGCTGGATGGGGACGTGTTAGCAAGAATGGGATTACCGGAGGACGGGGCAAAATCGTTGTCTGGGAGGACGGGAAGGCGGTGGAAACCGAGGACGAAGAACAAATCAAAATCGCCGCAGGCAACATCGTTCTTGACATTTACATTAACGAGAACGTGTGCTTCAAAGGTGTGCCTCGCGAGGTTTGGCAGTATTCAGTAGCGGGTTATCAGGTGCTCAAGAAGTGGCTTAGTTACCGGGAACAGGCTGCCTTGCACCGGGTCCTCGACATTGATGAAGCGCGACAGTTCACTCAGATAGCTCGGCGAATAGCCGCGATCCTGGAAATGGGTGAGCGTCTAGACGCCAACTATCGTCAAGTGAAAGGCGCCACGCGGTGAACCAGCGGTCCTGGACTGGGGTCCTTACCGGACGCTCCGGTACTGTGCTGCAACTCGCGCAATCGATCTTGCATTGCAAGTGCGCGGGCGAGCGCGGCCCTTCACGATTTCGCGCCAGCGTCGCGGCGATAAGCCAATATCGACAGCCGTGAGTTCTTGCGGAAAACCAGCGAGGAAGGCGATATCGCTCGCCAAGTCTTGGCGGACTGCTCCGAGGTACTCTTGGGGCTCCGCTCCGTCGAGCGAGGCACCTTCGTCCTCATCGAGCCGATCCACTTCCTTTCCGATACGCGCGAGGTAAACGGAGCTCACGGAAAGCCTTCGAAGCACGCCCCTGGCGTCTGACCCCGCCCGATTGCCGTTCAAATCAGCCGCCTTACCCTCCGGATGGCAGCGGTACTCCCGAATGTATTCGTCCATCCGCAGGACCGGAATCGTACCAGCATGGTGCTCTCCGCTCCAATCCAAAACCAATTTCCGGCTCGTACGAAAGTCAACCCACGGCACGTTACGCGACTTTGCAAGCTCGCGTTCGAATGGTGCGATTGGAAGCACGTCGTGCGAACTAGTTAGGAATGCTGGTGTCACGGATTGCACGAAGCCGAACGGCTTTACTCGTGAGTCGTAGCTTCGGCCACGGTTGTAGGACTCGAAGCGCTTCAAGACAGACGGTTGACTGACGGGAAACTTGCGCCGCAGCGGAACATCGAAGGCGATGAGTGGCAGAGCCCGACGCTGCTGCCTAGGGCTAATACCTGGAAGCTCATGGAGCAGGATCGAAAGCCAGACGCGACGTGCTAGCTTCTTCGTTGTCTCCTCTCGTGAACGTCCGATGATTGCACCGAGGCCACTTTCGGAGGCCTTAATAATCTCGATCCGCCCGCCGGGTCGAACCCGGAATAGCACATACCGCTTTGCAGATATCGCAAAGCAGCGAAGATCGAGCGTCTCCTCGTACTCAACCTTCAGCAAATGGGGAACGGTGTCAGGATTGTAAGGATTCAACGCATCGAATCTCATCACGATTTCGCCGATGCTTGGCCTTTGAAGCGAAGCCACGTTGCTTGGGCATTCCTCGCCGCATACGATTCCGAGGCTGTCCGTATCACAAAATGCGAAAACCCCATTACCTGCGGCAACTTCTTGTTCGAGCAATGCGAGCATGAGGCGAGCGCCGCCGGTTACAAGGCTTGCGATAATCGGATTCGCGAAAGCCCCTGGGCGCTCGTTATGCACGTCCGGGCAGAGGTAGGTCATGTCCGAATAGATCATTCCAGCGAGCGGGTCGCCTAGATTGTGGGGCGTAACGTTGACCTCGGCGAAAATACCGTATGCTCCGCTCGCTGCCATTTGCTTAAGTCCGAGTTCGAGCGCCCGAAGTTCTCCATGTGTTTTTGCGGTTCTCTTCGCCCTCTGGCGTTCTTCTACGATGGTCTTAAATATGGGCCCGCATTCCCCAAGCGACACTTGTCCTCGAAACAAGACCGCTTTGGGCTTTCGAGCCTTGTCCTGCATGATGAATCGGAAAGCCCTAAGAATCTTTGGAAGTCTCCCGCCGAGCAACTTTGAGCCAATCACGTCCGCCAGCGTACACCAGCGACCTTCTGGAGCTTGAAACGGTGTCACCGCTATGGTGTAGGGTTCATTCCTAGCCAAGCGCATTCGTACCGGGAGAATTGCGGAACCTGGCTCGACCAGAACGAGACAGTTGAAAAGCCGCCACACCGCCTTATCGAACAGATGTGCGGCGGTCATTTCGTTAAGGAGTTGCTCAATCTCCGACGCAGGGACTTCGACGGCAGCAATCCTTCCCGATATCAGGCTCTCCAGGTCTTGCAGGATAAAAATAGATGCGTACATTGACGTGAAGTCAAGTATCGTTACTGGTACCTCCGACCTTCGCACGCGTACTTCTGCTCGACCGCCGAAGTAAGAAGCGCTGCCATGCCCCAGATGCTCCGGATCGAAGTCCGGTTGGGCTTCCAGTAGCGGCCGGAAACCAAGGAGCCGAAGATATTGTTTCGCGATGCTGGCGCTGGAATAGAGTTCTCCCATGTAGGCCACATGCTTAAGCTTGCCTCTTTCGTTCTCAAACGTTGCGAAGGGATGCTGCCCGTATTCGTTGCGCAGCTTTCGATATAACGCCCATGTAACACGAACATCCTGGCGCCCATAGAGTAAGGTCCGTCGATTTACTTGTCCCAGTTCGTCGATATCCATCTTGCGCGAATGCGTATGAAACGCTTTACACGCGCTCTTGAGACTATGATGAAATCCGGTAAAAGCTCGCGTAAGCGTGCTAAGATCAAGAAAGCGGCCCTTGAAAAACGGGAGTTCCCAAGGATCGAGTTTCCTCTTTGGGACGAACTCGATGAATGCCGCGCGCCCCGACGCGCTCTCGATCCGAAGGTCCGGCCATCGTAGACGACGGGAAAGAACGAGGCGAAAGCGCCGGCGATTCTTTCCCCGCCCGCATCCTGCGTGAACCGCGATCCTCGCGAGATCAAAAGGTAAGTTGAAACCCACGCAAAGGGTGCCTCGCACGTAGACCTCTGGGTAGAATACCTCTTCCACGAAAACTTCTCGGCTATAGATGTGAACGTCGCTCTTGGCTCCATACACGTTCATCGCTTCCATGTCGTCATGGGCGAGCACATCGGCGACGATCAGACCTTCCCGAATAAGCCAGTCATCCTGGTAGAGCCTGAAGAAGCCGAACAGCAGCCGCTGTGCATGATCTGTAGTCGTCTCCGTGTCGAAGACCAGCACCCGCTCGCCGTACGGCTGAGGTCTGAAGGTAATACGACGGGACTTCGTTTTACGTTGGTGAGTTTTCGGTTCGACCCAAGCGCGGATTGCTGTCTCCACGGCGATCATGATGGCACCTCAGCGTAGATGTGTCGGTCGTATTCGATTCCCACCGTGTCCGCGAAATATCGATCCGCCTTGACGTTCCACGCGGCCCAGCCAAATAGGGATAAGGCTACGATTCCGAAGAAAATGCCCATCGAGTCAGCCTCTTCGCGGACTGACGCGATAAGCAAGAGCACTAGTGCCAAGCCGATTTCAAAGGCGGCCTGTTTGAGCAACGCTGATCGATTTAGGTCGCGCAACCGTAACTCAGGAAAGTGATCCTCAGCCTCGTCCGATTTTATTGCATGATGATTGAGGCACAACGGCTCAATCAATAAACTGTTTGCACCGCCACTGAGATGATCGCGTTCGAGCGCCCGTAAGTCGGACTCGTTGCATACCACGCAAGCAGGGTATGGATAGCCAGCCTCGACGAACCGTTTGCGTTTGCGTTCGAGCGCTTTCGCGGAGACCTGCCTTTGTTTGGCACGGCAGTTGAGACAAGAAATGATCGCTTCTTCGCCAGTTGTTCCCAGGACGATCAGAAATCGGCAGTCTCTTGCGCCGCAATAGTTACAAACCGGGTTGTCCGTGCCCAGCTTAACTAGCTTTTTAATTATACGCGTATCACGCCGATTCTGGTGCGGGTAATCGCTCATGATTCTGGCTCCGACGCGTAGATATCAAGGAAATGCACGGCTCCGGCGCGAGCGAGCCGATTGAGTGTTGTTCGGTCAGTAACGAAGGCGTACGTCTTGCCGTCGCTACGAATCGACAGGCCCTCGAACAGTTGGAGGGAGCTTTCATCGCCGGTTATAAGGAAAGCTCGCACGGCGTTGTTATAATGACCGATCTGCGAAGCAGTTCGCGAGCTGGTCGTTAGGACCGAAATCTCGCCTGCTGGCGTTAGCATACGCATGGGTCGCGGCAGCCGGTCCGTCGGCTTAACGTCAAACCGGCCAGAGCGCACGTCTAAGGCACTTCCGACGTATTTACGAATAGTCGTCAAAGTAGTTCCGCTCGATGTAGCCGCTTTCGTGAGCGACAGATGCGGATTGCGGCGCTTCAACGCGACCGTATCCAGGCTGCGACGATACGCGTCATTCTGACGCTTCGTCATCGCCTTGAGGTGGATTTTGCTAACTTTCTTGGGTCTTTTGCGCCTTGGCATGGTGTGAGAACCTCCTTAGGGCGGGGAGTGGGAGGCCTACAGCATGGCTCCAAGGTTGCGAGGCATTGTCCTCAGTAAATCGCGGAAAAATGGACGCCTTGCGCGAACACTAAAGGATGGAAGAACAAGTCATTCCACGACGCGAGGTCTTGCAGCAGATCGCTCGTGCGGGCTATTCGGTGCCGGGCGACGACCAGGTAGATCGCTGGCACTCAGCCGGGCTACTCTGCGAGTCACGCCCGGGAAGATCGCCCGCCTACGGATACACCGCGATACAGCGAGATCGGCTCATCTCGATAGCCCGCATACTTGCTCGCCTCGAATCTAAACGGGTCCGTAGTAGCGAGATCGCGTTCTGGCTCTGCTACGAGGGAGCGCGCGACATAAGTCCAGAGCTCGTTTGTGAGCACCTCGATTTAACAGTGCGATTGTTTCAGGGCTTCTGGCTTCGCACAATTAACGGTCTCGGCAGGCGAAACGAAGGGTTTCACCTTGGAATCCTAGGCACAGCGAAGAAACTCGGGGGCTACCTGGCTCGGAAGATCGTGCTCAAGGTAATCCCCAGCTTGGGGCGGTCTTCCTTAGCAAGAGAGGTCGCGGCAGCTTTGATCGCCCTCGTGTTGCATACGTCCGTGAGGCCGTCACCACCATTCGGCGCCATAGCACGCGACGTGCGGCAATTGGCTGTCGTAATCGGGAATAACCCAAATCCACCAGCCGAACAGGTGCTCCAAACGCTGCTCTCCGAGACTTCGGAGTTCTCACAACTGCTACGACTGGACGGCGAAAATGCGATGTTGATGGCGGTAAGAGAGATTGCCACGGGAAATCCGACGAGTGTCTACTGGGCGGTCGAACTTGTAGCACGATCCCTTCCCGCCGTAGTCTCGGCATTTCCTAGGATGAATGCGTCCGATACTGATTGGCTCGGCCCCAAGGACAAACAGGTCGTTGATCGATTTCTCGCCCCGCTGCTGTGTGCCATGACAGCCACTTGTCGCGATAATGAGTATTCGAAGAAACTGGCGCAACAAGTGCGCGCTGGAAATATGGAACGGATCATCGCTGATGTCCAGTTGGTAAAGCAGTGGGCCGACCAAGTTGGTAGAACGATTTCATTTGGGAAGGTGTCACATGAATCTATCTAGCGTTCTTACCGTTGACGGTTACGATGCCAGTCTTTACGTCGAACGAGGCCATCTCGTGGTTCGGGACGGGTTTCCGAGCGAGGGCGAGGTCCGAGAAATCCGATTCCCGCGAGGCCGATGCGAGATCGAGCGCATCATCGTGCGGGCTAAAGGAGGAACAATGTCCATGGGGGCTATCGACTGGTGTGCCCGCATGGGGATCGCAGTTTCGTTCGTGGCCTCGGATAGCACGTTGCTCAACTGCCTGGTGCCGGACGCCCCGCACGACGGACCTGTCAAGCGGGCGCAGGCGATCAGCGCAGTGACCGATGACGCATTGCTCCTCGCGCGCTACCTTCTCACGAAGAAGATGGATTCGCAGGTCGAGGCCATCGAGCGAGACTTCGCGCGCCTGAATATCGGAAACGCGAGCGCGCGAACGAGAGCCGTCGAACAAATCCAGTCTTGCATCGCGTCCCTGTCGGCGGCCAAGACGCTAGTTGATTTCCTGACGCTTGAGGGGAGAGCGGCTCAGGTTTACTGGGAGCTTCTCGTCGCTACGCCTCTGCCGTGGCGGGAATGGGCGCTGAAGCGAATCCCGAGACATTGGGCCGCGATCTCGCCTCGTACGAACGGACTGCGGGAGCGGGTTCGGGATGCTACCGATCCGTTCAATGCTGTGCTCAACTACTGCTACACCTTGCTCGAAGTGGAGACGCGAATCGCTTGCGAAGCGGTTGGGCTCGACCCAGACCTCGGATTACTCCACGTTGATGATAGGCTGCGAGAATCGTTCATCTACGATCTGCTGGAGCCTCTGCGGACCAAGGCCGATGTCTGGGCGCTGGAACTGCTTCACAAGCAGAAACTGGTTCCTGCTATGTTTCACGAACTGCGCGACGGCGTTGTCCGGCTCGATCCTGACCTGACCGAAACTCTCGCGTCTGCCCTGGCGCCCCGGTTCGCCGAGGCCGCCCTCAGAATAGCGAATGATTATGCAAAGCAGCTGCGCCGAACCACGATCCCACGTCGATTACTGCGTGAGGCACCGAAGCCAATAGCGGAGAGACGAAGGATGTGGAAGCGGGCAAAGTGCGGGTACTGTAAGGAGCCGTTACCGCGCAAAGGTTTAAAGTTCTGCGGGCGAGATTGCTACTTGCGCTACAGCGTCGAGGTCGCCAGGCCGATAGAAAAAGCGCGGGCCAAGCTCAACCAAATGCGCGAAGCGGGATTGAACCCTGGGCATGGCGGTACTGCGGCTAAGGCCCGTGGCGCGGCGCTCGCAAAGAACAACCGGCTTGGTATTACGGGGCGACGTGCAGCTAAAAAGTAGTCAAATCGAACCGCGAACCGATTACCCGCCGTATCGATGACAGCAGCCGAAGGAGCTTTGATTGACCCGACCTTCGAGGTCCTGATCAGGGCTACCGAACAGCCGCCATATCCGGTGTTGCCGAAGCTGAGCGCGATTGAAGTGAGCGAGGGCGACCGGACGTTTGAAAGTTTGGTGATCTCTCAAGAGAATAACCCTTTTGAGACGTTACTTACTTGCCGAGACGACGGTAGCTTTCGGCGGACCGATATGGGGAACTACGGCGACATTGCTCCCGTAATTGGAGCCACAGCGTCCGATCCGGCTATTGAACTTGCTGGGGGCTTTCTGCGAGGCTTCAGCAACCAAGATGCTAGGGTCGATTTTCGTACCTGGAAGCGCCACATTTCCGAGGAGGAACCGGCCACAACGGTATGGGTACTCGTAGGCGGCCCGACGGCCGTTATATTTCCGGATAGGATTCCCGTTCCCCCAGGAGTAGTTCGCCGTTGGTTCATGGAGCGCGGGCTGCGATGCAACATTGGTGGTGCTCCCGCCCTGATAAGACAGCTGATTGACGTTCCCGAGTTTCCCAAACAAGAAGCGACCGCCTTTGCTGTCGCTCGGGTCGGCTCATGTCCTGAGGTGGAATGGCTTGCCGCGTTGCGGATCGTCCTTTCTTTGGCTGTTGGGACGTGGCTTGAACCGGCCTTTCAATACAGAGCAAACGGAGACGGCGGCCTAACGTGGCTACGAGCGGACACGATAAACACTTTTACTAACCGGCCACCGACACCAGCAATAGGTACCATACATGCTGGAGCTATGCGCGTTTTCGGCGACCAGCTTGAGCGTCTACTCGACCGGTGCAAGAGCCTCCTTGCTGATGCTGTTCGCATCGATGTAGCGATGCAATACCTGCTTTCTTCCCATAACGGAACGGAGGCAGAGATTCGCGATATGTGCTCCGCAATCGACGCAATCGCTGAATCGCGGTTACTCGAAGCGTCACACCAGCGCTTCATCTCAAAAAAGCGCCTTCCCATAGTACGAAAGGCCATTGACGACTTTCTCAAAGGGCTACTTCCTCGGGAAGAGTCAGGTTTTCGTAAACGCGTGGGGGACATCTTGGGGCTAGCAGTAACCGATTCGTCAAGTGAAAAGCAGCGCCAGCTTTGGAAAGCCACGGGCATCACTATCAATAAGGCAGAACGTGATGCACTTCAACACCGTCACGCAATGAGTCACCCCGGTTTTATCGCTTTCGACTACGATGACAATGCTCAATGGCAGTTGATCTTCCGCCAAAGCGGATTGCTTAGAACCCTTGCGAATCGGATGCTATTATCGATCTTAGGTTTTGCTGGCAACGCCCAAGAATACTTTGGGACTCAGGAAACTGCGGTAGTTCCCGTTGTCCTAAACTCCAACGGAAGAATAGGCCGCGTCGAGCCTAAGCGAGCTTGACTCTAGGTCATTTCAAGACCGCCGCACGCCGAGGAGCGGTAAGAGTGCGTCATGCTGCCACACTGTGACGAGCCGATGCTCGCCGAAGAACTCGTGCTCCATCCGTTGAACGAGGGCGCGCCCGCCGAAATCCTCGCCATGATATAACTCGATAGCTGCGATGAGCAGAATTAAGCTTGCAGCAGTTCGGATAAGCTCATCCTGACGTTGAAAATGCAGCGACCGCTCACCCCGTTCGAAGCTGTCGTTCTCAGCTTTGCGAAAGGCGTCCAATAGCGCAACCTGGCTGCCGTGAACCATCCCGCTGCCAAGCGTGTATTCAACTTCTAACCAAGCGAGAAACTCTTCGCGCGAAGTATCTTTGACGCCCATGCGGGTCAGCGTGGCGTTCATCATCTTGCGAAGCTTCGTGAAGCTTAGTGCAGGAGGTGCAGCATCCAGGTAGGCTTTGAATGCGGCGTACTCCGCGTCTGACATGGTGCGCTTGAGGTTCAGCGCCGCTGGTTCCATGAGCTTACGAGCCATCGCACCGGCTTGTAAGCCATCCTTCTCCGCACGTCTTGGTGAACTGCTGTACTGATGGGTTCGGTACGCGTATTCGGACAGGCAGCGATTGAGTAGTCTCGCGGCTCGAACCGACCCCTGGGAGCCAATCATAATCGCGGCCTCTGATACATCCCAGGCCGTAGTTGCCAGAGTTAGCTGCCAGAGCAACACGAACTTAAGCTGTTCGCTAGTTTCGGCTTTCATGTTCGCTTCCAGAGATTTGATAATCTCCGGTAGCAGTTGACGCGTATCCTGCCCTAAACTAACACGAGCCGTTATGGCGTTGCTTTGCTCACTCATGGCCGACAATAGTTCACCGCGCTCGGACGGTCACCCGTTACTTCTTTAGGTGTGAGAATAACCTGTTTTCAATGCGCGTGACATTATTAAGGAATGCGTCGATCTCTCCAGCCTTGCCTAACGAAAACACGCCGTTCATTATCTTTAGGAAGGCTATCAAGTATCGGCAGATATCCGCCAGGGTAAAGTTAGGGTCCGTCTCTCGACTATCGAACTGGATGCCCTGCGCCGTGAAGACTTCACGCATTCCGAGGACCCCTCCATGCATCGTCTGACTCCGTAGCCTGTAGTGGAGGCCGTAGGTTGCGCCTCGCTTTCGGCTCTTGCGCCCCATCGAATCTGGGACGCTCGGGGGTTCGCGGCGGCGCGTTTTCTTAGCGTGCGCGTAGAGTGCTGGACGTTTCCGAGCAAGTTGCAAGCACTCCGTCTTAAGCCTACGGTATCGCGCCATTCTCCGATCGTAGCCGAGGTCTTCCAGTAGCCATAATTCGCGAAACGGCTCGGTTTCAAGCTCCGTTTTTGCCTGCCTCGGATGGGTGGCAAAGTATTGCGCTTTAAATGTGTATTCAAATATCTGCCGCGCGAGAATCCTTTCCTCCCGGCCAAGGTTATGAACGGCCAGCGTTAGCGCGGCGTCCGAAGCCCCAAGGATCAACGCAGCATAGTACACGACCCAGGATTGTACAGGATCGGGAAACGCCTCGCGGACGACACCTAGATGATTCCTTACACTTATGTTTACCTGGTCACCCAAGTAGGGCTGTATACTTCGTAGCAGAGTCCAGCAGAGTTGCGCAACTTCCGAATCGATCCGTTCGTCAAGGCTATAACTGCACTTGAACTTAGGATTGGAAGTTCCGGATTGAGTTGTGTAAACAAACAACCCGCTCCGGGAGCGTGAGATCGGCATGGGCATGCCTTCCAAATCTTGGAGTTAGGTGCCTATCGTCCGCCCTCGAACGGCAAGGCAAGCGATCCAGAGCGGACGTTGTGGCCCCTTGTGTACTATCCCCTGGATTATGCCGCGGGATACTACACAAGAGCCGCCGCAGTTCCGGTGCCGCTTGCTTCCGAGGGTTTCATCGGGGGATGCAGGCGTGGGCGCTGACCCTTAGCAGAATATATGCAGCACCTTTACGATGCCGCTTAGGGCGATGCTGTAGACCGTCCCGCCGTTACAGACGCCTTCCACGACCGGTCGTGCCGTAAAGCAACCCCTTTAGCCTAGTCAGCTCTCCACCCGGCGAGCCGTCGGAAGTCGCGAAGAGCCTGATTGCGAAAAGGCCCCGCGATCGCGAAGCCGTGCAATGGGGCAGAACGGCGGGGCTTACGGTAGCAGCGGAGGTGAATAGGCCGTCCCGAACGGGTCATAGAGAGCGTTGCTGATTTGACGGCGTGACGGCATAGTCGAACCCGGTGCAAACTCGACGACCACCATGCTTCCCGCGTCGACTACGTAAAGCCAACCTTGTTTATTCACCGTTATCCCTGCAGGTAGGTCCATGTCGCCCGTAATCGTTTGATACGGCTGACTCTGACCTGAACGATACTCCTCGACATTATCTGTGGCTTCATTGGCTACGTAGAGAGTACCATGTGCATCGACGGCAATGCCTACCGGAGCGGTCACGCCGTCAGTGATCGTTCTTGACGGCGACTTGCTGCCATGCGCGTAGACTAGGACGCTGTACGGACCGTTTCCGTT
>DASXFZ010000039.1 GCA_036489315.1 Candidatus Cybelea sp. | reverse complement strand
CGTTCCGCCTTTAGCGTAGGCGGCCAGCACCCGGCCCTGCTTGAGGACGTCGGGTTTGGCGTAGACGTGATGATCGTTGTAGAGGATCGGAATCTGGCCTGAGGGCGGGCTGCCGAAGTCCGGCGCACTTGCCTGGGCGACCGGCGTCGCGGGGGCCGCCCCAATCAGGATGGAGGTACCGCTCAAAATCATTGCCGCCCCGAGGAAAGCCCCCGGCGTGGCGGTCCGGCAACGAGCGGCTAGGCGCACGAGAAGACGGCTCGAGCTCCATAAGGTCATCAAATCAGCTCCTAAAAAGATGGCTTAGGTCATCTTTTTTAAGAGCAAAACATTAATCCTGGTCATCTTTTAAAAATTTGATGACTGGGATCATCGGAAAGCGCGGGCGGGCGAGAGGCGGGTTTCGAGAGCGCCTGAGGGCTTTTTAGCTGGGCGCTAGGCGCGACGGCCACCGCCGCAAGGAGAAGCGCGATTCCCGGGACGGTTGCGCGGGGGGCAGGAGCGCGGCGACTTGGACGGCGAGCTCCCGCCACGATGGCCAAAAATCGCGGCTCGGGTCGAGCCGGTCCCGCGCAAGCCCCAAGAGCAGCCCGTACGCGCTCTTCGTCAGACGAGCCGCCGCCGTGCCCTCCTCGAGGTCGTCGAGCGAAAAGCTCGTGTGCCGCAACGACGGGTTCAAGAACTCGGAGGCGAAGCGCTCGGCTTCATCGCCGTCCGCTTCGATCGCGAGCGCGCGCGCCATTCGCCCAAGCTCCCGGCGCGGGTCCTGCATCAGCAGGTCGTAGTCGACCACGACGAACGGCGCATCGGCAATCCGGTGAAGAAACGGGACCATGTGCACGAGCCACAAACGATAGGCATCGTCGGCGGTCATACGTTGGCGAGCGAACAGCGACGCGGCGATGCTGCGCGGATTTCGGATCGCGACGACGTACGAATCCTGCGCGCCGCAATCGAGTAGGACGTTCTGCCAAAACGGCAGCACGCGAATCGTCCGGGGATCTTTGAATCCCCAAAGAGGACGCGAGGCCAGCGTCTTGCGACAGTACCCGGCCGCCTCGCGCTGCAGCTTGCGTACCTTGCGGCTCTCGAACCTCCGTGGGTCGATGCGAGGAATGCTGTCCCAGCGCAGGCCGAACGATTCGAGGACGCGGTCGTCGAGCGCGACGAGGTTACGGTCTTCCCAGTAGCCCGTCGGGTTCTCCGGGTGCGCGCCGAAAAGGTCGTTGCCTAGGTACACCGAGAGCGCAGCGACGCTGCGCGCGATCGCACTGGTCCCGCTTCGATGCATTCCCAAAACGACAACGGCGCGGGAAGCCGGCATACGCCTCACTTACTTCCCGCGCCACGCGTGACCTGGAGCCCGGTTATTCTAGAAGTCGTACTCCAGCTGGGCTCGATTGTACTTGAAGAGCGGCAAGCCGCCGAGGAAGCTCGAACCGAGCGTCGCGTTCGGCGCGCAGCTCGTACCCGACGCGCCGCAGAACGTGTTCGAGAGCGTCCGCTGCATGTAGCGATACCGCAACAGGAGGCCGTGATACGGTCCCTTGGTTACCTGACTGAAGTGATACTGCCCATCTAGATTCCAGTCATTGGTGCGCTCCGCCGCGAGCGCGTTGCCGTAATCGTACCACGCATCGCTCGCCAGGAAGACCCAGCGCTTATTCGTCGACGTATACGTCAGCGTCGCCTTATAGGACGTGCCGGGTGCGCGCCGGTCGGCCATGCCTTGGTCGATGCTCGTTGTGAAGAGCGGATCCGTTGCGTAGTTGTCGGTATACGGGCTGGCCCAGCCGCCGTAGTACACCTGCGTCAGCCCGGTGCTCGCATTCGTGGAACACTGCGGCGCGTTAAGCGGCAGGAAGTACGCGAGCGTCGAACCGGCGCTGATTTGATAGTTCGAGCTGCTGCAGGTGACGTTCTTCGGTAAGAACACCGAATCGGTGTGCCATGGAATCTGATCGTAGCCGAACGTCAGCAAGAAGTTCTTCGCGAACGTCGCGCCGATTTGCGCGCCGAAGAGCTGGCTGTCGATCTTGCCGATGTACGACTGGCCGGCGTTTCCTTCCCAGCCGCCCTGCAGCGCGATAAACGGCGCGACGCCCTTGGCGTTGAGCGTGTACTTCCCGTCGAACCACCACTGATTGACAAGGTCGCTCACGTTGTAGAAGTACCCGTCGACCGAGATGCCCATCGGGCTCGCGTAGCCGGCTTTGGCGTACGTGAAGCCGTTGGTGTTGATCCCCTGGCCCCCGGGGACGATAATGTTCGAGGCCAGGCCGCCGCCGCCGTTGGGATAACTCGTCAGCAGCGTCTGGTGGCTGAACGCCGAACTGGTGCGGTTCTCCATCGTCAGCATGTCGGCGCCCTCGACGGTCCAGCCGCTCGGGCTGGTGTAGCCGAGATCGCCGCCTTGGAAGGCGACGGGCTTCAGCCGAGAATCCGACGGATTTGCCCACGGTGAAGTGAAGAGGATGTTGCCCATCGTCCCATTCCAACCGTACGCTTTGTACTTGACGTACGCTTCGTAGAACGTGCTGAGCGTGATGCCCGGCACCGTGTCGTCGGGATTGGTGTTGGGCGGCGTCTGCGATACGCAGACCGCACCCTTGGCGTGATTGGCCGGAACGACGCATGGACCATCTATTGGATTGGCATAGATATACGATCCGCCGACGTCCCAGCCGCTGTTGGCAAAGGCGTAGTCGACGTGCGGCGCAATGGCGCTATTCCAAGTCGCCTGATTGACGCCGTTAGAGTTGTATTTGGCGCCGGGCGAAAAGTTGAACTGCGTTCCGGGATTGTTCGACGCGTTCTGACGCGTGAAGTATTGGGACCGGAAGTATCCGCCGACTTTGAGCGGATTGGGCGTCGGGGACGGCGGAGGCGGCGGCGCGACCGTCTCCTCGGGAGCCGGCGGTGCCTCCGTCGGCGGAGCCGTCGGTTCGACGTACCGCACCACCACCAAACGACGGTCCGGAACCCATTGCACGTAGGCGCCCATGCTCTCGGAGATCACGCGAACCGGAACCAGCACGACGCCCTGATAGACGATCGGCGG
>DASXFZ010000038.1 GCA_036489315.1 Candidatus Cybelea sp. | reverse complement strand
CAGCAGCAAAAAGCCGGCGCGCCGGCCTCCGGCTTCGGCGATCAGTGCGACGTGCGAGCGATTTTCCACGTTTTCGATCAGCCGCTCCAAGGCGAGCTGCGTGACGGCCTCCGGCGCGCGCCGGAACTCGGCGACGCTCGCAGCGACCGTACGGCGTCCGAGATCGTCGACGAACGCTCGATCGGCGCCCGCGAGCGGTCGGACGGTGACGTTCACGGCCGGCGCGATCCGGGGTCGTCGATCGGCTGTCCCGCGGCGCACGACGGACACTCGGCGGCTTCGTACGAGACGATTGGAAGGTCGAGCAGAACGTGCGTCGGCACCCCGAACTCCGCGCGACCGCGCATCACGACGATGCCGACGCCGGCGACTTGCGCGCCGTGGCCGCGCACCACGTCGATCACCTCGTGCACCGAAAGACCGGTGGTTACGACGTCCTCGACGATCAGCGCACGGTCCTCGCCGCTCAGTGCGAAGTTGCGGCGTAAGACCGGCACGCCGTTTTCCTTTTCCACGAAGATCGCCTTGGTTCGGAGCTGGCGAGCGACTTCGTAGCCCAGAACGATGCCGCCGACCGCCGCACTCACCACGACCGTCGGCCGGACTCGCGCGAAGGCGTCGGCGATCGCGCGCGCCACCGGCTCGACGAGCGAGGGGTCTTCGAGAATTCGAAATTTTTGAATGAAGCGGTCGCTATGGCGACCCGAGCTCAAGCGAAAGTGCCCGTCCAGCAACGCGCCGCGTTCGGAGAGCAAGCGCGCCAGGTCGGGCGGCGTCATGCGGTCTGCTTTTGGCGCATTTCGGCAAGGATCGCCTCGGCGGCGGCTCGCGGATCGGACGCTTCGGTAATCGGCCGCCCGACGACCAGGTAGTCGGCTCCTGCCGCCACCGCCTCGGCCGGCGTCACCACCCGCTTTTGGTCCGCGTGCGCCGCTCCAGCCGGACGAATCCCGGGCGTCAATGTGAGAAAATCTTCGCCGAAGAATCGCTTGAGATCTCGAACCTCCCGCGCGCTGCAGACGACGCCCGCACAACCGGCGTCGCGCGCCAACGCGGCCAAGCGGGTCGCGTTTTCACCCGGACCGCCCTGCAGCCCCAGTTCGTTGAGCTCCTCCGGCGCGATGCTGGTGAGGATCGTAACCGCGAAAATCAGCGGCGCCGCGATGCCCAGCTCCTGCGCCCGTTCGCTTGCGGCGTCGACTGCCGCCCGCATCATTTCGTTACCGCCCAGAGCGTGCACGTTGAGAATCTGCGCGCTGCGCCGAACGAGTTGGCGCACCGCCGCCTCGACCGTCCGCGGGATGTCGTGCAGTTTGGCATCCACGAAGGTGCGCACGTCGCGCGCTTCGCAATAGGAAAAGATGCGCTCGGGATATCCGTACAGCGCCTCCAGCCCGATCTTGAACAGCAAATCCAGCTCGTAGAGCCGATCGATCAGCTCCTCGGCTTGCGCGGGTCCGGGAACGTCGAGCGCGACGACGAGTTGTGCGGCCATCGCCCGACTACTGTCTTACGTTAGCCTTCGTCTCCTTCATACTCGTGAGCGTCGGCTAAGCCGACGTTCGCCTTCCCGACGATCTCCCGGATCGACGCGATTCCACGCTGCTGCAAATAGTCGCGCAGGCCGTTGGCGATGCGCTCGGGCGTGCGCGGGTCGGTGAAGTTCGCCGTACCGATCGCGACCGCCGCGGCGCCGGCCAAAAAGAATTCGAGCGCATCCGTGACGGTCTCGATGCCGCCTTGTCCGACGATCGGAATCGTGACCGCACGCGCCACCTCGTACACGGCCAGCACCGCGATCGGGCGAATCGCCGGGCCCGAGAGTCCGCCGGTCACGTTGCCCAACCGCGGCCGCCAAGTCTCGACGTCAATCCCCATCCCGCGCACCGTATTGATGACCGCCAATGCGTCCGCGCCGGCGGACTCGACCTCGACGGCGACGGCGGCGATATCCGTCACGTTGGGAGAGAGCTTGACGATCAGCGGCTTGTCGGTCGTCGTGCGCGCCGTTTTGACCACCTTGGCCGCCAGCGCCGGATCGCAGGCGAACGTCTCGCCTTCGCTGGCCACGTTCGGACATGAGATATTCAACTCCACGGCGGCAATCGCGTCGTCGGCCGCGAGCCGCTCGCACACGTATGCGTAGTCGTCGACGCTGAAGCCGGCTACGCTGCCGACGAGCGGACACGCTCGGCCGGCATACTTCGGCAGTTCGCGTTCGACGTACCAATCGATTCCGGGATTCTGCAAGCCGATGGCGTTGAGCATCCCGGCCGGGGTGCGAACCAAACGCGGGGTCGGATTCCCCAGCCGCGGCAGGCGCGTAACGCTCTTGAGCACGATCGCGCCGATGGCCGTTTGATCCACGAACGGAGCAAACTCGTCACCCGAGCCGTAGCAACCGCTGCCCATCAGCGTCGGATGCGACAGCCGCAGACCTCCGATGTCGGTCTCTAAACTTACCATTGCAACTCGTCGCTGCGGAACACCGGCCCTTCTTTGCAAACGCGCGCGAACACGACGTCGCTGCCGCCGCGCGAAGCGGGTGGAAAGCTCGGCGCCTGTGCGCTCGAACGCGCGAGCGGCACGACGCATCCCCAGCACCCGCCGACGCCGCATGCAAACGTCTCTTCCAGGGACAGCTGCGCGGGAACCCCGAGCTCAGCGGCGATCGCGCCGACCGCGCGCAGCATCGGCGTCGGACCGCAGGCTAAGATCAGATCGGGGGCAGGACGCTCCCCCAACAACTCGGTCACGAATCCATGCCGTCCGCGACTGCCGTCGTCGGTCGCCAAGACGAGTTCGCAGCCGGCCTCGCCGAAGCGCTCCGCATCCACCAGCAGCTCGCTCGTACGCGCTCCGTACAGCAATTCGACGCTCGCACCGGATCGCACGAGCGCTTGTGCCGCCAGCAGGACCGACGCGATGCCCACGCCGCCGGCAACGATTGCCGCGCGCTGTGGAACGCTCGACAGGTCGAAGCCGTTACCTAGTGGGCCGATCAGGCCGAGCGGCTCGCCGACCCGTAACTCGGCAAGCTCGTGCGTCCGCTTGCCCGTTATAAAAAACAGCAGGCTCGCTCGCGTGCCTTCGGCTTCGTAAATGCCCAGCGCCGTCGCGGCCGATTCGCCGGCAGGCGGAATCGCCATGACGAATTGACCGGGGCGCGTCGCGCGCACTAACTCCGGCGCTTCCAAACCCAGGAGAATCACCCCGGGAGCGAGTTCGCGTCGGTCGGCGACGCGCGTGACGTGAACGCGGGAGTCGTATTCGATCGCCGGCATCTTCTCATCGTTCTTTCGCCCAATTTTAAAAAATCTCCGCGAAAACTGCCGAACCGTCTTGCTTCGTCGGCCGTTATACGGTATAGAGCAGTAAGAACAAGAAAGGAGGGTCCGCAGATGGCAGGTCTTATCGTCTTCAAATCGTTGGCCGACGCGCTGCGCGCGGGCTATCAGGTTTACGACCGGACTGCGGACGGCTATCTCGTCAGAACGCGCACGGCCGCGGGCTGGGCGATGGCGCTCGTCTCTTGTAAATAGTTCGTCTTCTTCTTTTTTCCATCGATACGAGAACCGCCGGTCGGAACGACC
>DASXFZ010000037.1 GCA_036489315.1 Candidatus Cybelea sp. | reverse complement strand
CTCCAGTTGTTCTCGCTCGTCGCGCGTAAGATTGAGGTCTCGCTTGGGTCGGCCACGAACGGTTTGCCTGGATTTCCTCACTTATCCAGTATACCAAAAGTCTCGTGTTATTGCAACGAACTTATAACTCACAACACTAGTCGAAGGAAGAGAGCGGCGAGAAAAGCCGCTCGATCTCGGCGCCGTCGAGCTTCCTCAAGGCCGATTCGTCGAAGATTCCGGCGGCGAGTTCGGCCTTGCGTTGCTGCATTTCGACGATGCGCTCCTCTACCGTTCCGGCGGCGATGAGTTTGTACACGAAGACCGGCTTGTGCTGGCCGATCCGATGCGCGCGGTCTGTCGCCTGGCGTTCGACGGCCGGGTTCCACCACGGATCGTAATGAATCACGGTGTCCGCGGCGGTAAGATTCAATCCGGTGCCGCCGGCCTTTAGGCTGATGAGAAAGAGCGGCACCTCACCCCGCTGAAATCGCTGCACGGGCGTCTCGCGATCGCGCGTCTCGCCGCGCAGCTCGACGAACGGGATCTCGCGTGCGAGCAGTTCGGGCTTGATCAGATCGAGCATCGAGGTGAACTGCGAGAAGAGGAGAATGCGCCGGCCTTCGTCGATGAGCTCGGGCACCATCTCGAGCAGTGCTTCGAGCTTCGCCGAGCCGCCAACGCCCTGCGCCGCCGACATTTTGAGCAACCGAGGATCGCAGCAGACCTGGCGCAGCTTGAGCAGCGCGTCGAGCACGACGATATGGCTACGCGCCAAACCGCGGCTGCGCAACGCATCGCGTACCCGCTCGTGCATCGCAATACGGATCGTCTCGTAGAGATCGCGCTGGGCGCCCTCCAGATCGACGCGGTTGACGATCTCGCTCTTGGCCGGAAGCTCGAGTGCCACGCGCTCCTTGGTACGCCGCATCAGGAAGGGACGCAGCCGCGTCGCCAGGACGCCCCGCCGCTCGGTGTCGCCGCGTTTTTCGATCGGCGTCCGAAAGGCGCGTGAGAAGGCGGCGCGCTCGCCGAGCAAACCCGGAACGGCGAAATGAAAAACCGACCAGAGTTCCTCGAGGTGGTTCTCCATCGGCGTCCCGGTCAGCGCGAGCCGCTGCGCTGCGCGCAGGCGCCCCGCGGCCAGCGCGCCCTTGGAGCGCGGGTTCTTGATCGCCTGCGCTTCGTCGAGCACGGCCATCTGCCACTCCTGCGCGCTCAGCGTCTCGATGTCGCGCTGCAGCAGCGCATACGTTGTGAGCACCACGTCGTGCTCGGGTATCTCCGCGAAACGTTCGAAACGGTCGGCGCCGGTGAGCGCGAGCACGCGCAAATGCGGAACGAAGCGCGCGATCTCGGAACGCCAGTTCGGCGAGACGCTCGTCGGTGAGACGATCAGAACCGGTTTTTTGAGGCGTCGTGCAGCTTTTTCGATCGCGACGTGCGCGAGCAGCTCGACCGTCTTGCCCAGACCCATGTCGTCGGCGAGCACGCCGCCGAAATCGTTGCGCGCGAGCAACTGCAGCCAGGCGACGCCGCGCTCCTGATACTGGCGCAGCGTGCCTTGAAAGCTTCGCGGCACGACCGCAGGCGCCATCGCCTCTTCGTCGGAAAGCGCGCGGACCAGATCGCGCAGGCGCGTGCCCGCGGCCCAGCGCACCGGCGTTGCGCGTTCGAGCTGAGCGATCGAGGAGATGTGCGCGGGCGTGAGTGCAAGCCGCCCCTCGCGGGTGAGCGGTGCGTCGAAGAGTTCCACCAACGCCGCCAGGAGCGGTGCGATGCGCGCTGCCGGCAGCGCGACGAACGCGCCCCCTCGCACGCGGCCGTACACGGTCTCCGCGTTGAGGTCTGCCAACTCTTGGTGCGAGCGAACGCCGAGCTCGCGCAGCGCATCGACGACGATCGGCAGCAGCGAGACGCGCTCTCCGCCGACGGTGATGCCGAGATCGAACTCAAACCAGTGGTTCGCGCTCGCTTCGATCTGGGCGTCCCACTCGCCGGCGTCGATCAGCTCGTACGGAAACGAGGGATCGATCTCAATCCGCCAGCCGCGTGCGCGCAGTGCCGGCACGGCATGCCCGAGAAAGCGCACCCAACGCTGTTCGTCGGGTACCGGAAAGCGTAACGTCGAGGAGCGGTGCTCGACGTACTGGATCTCCGGCCACCCGACGAGGTACAAGCCATACGTATCGAGCGCCGCTCTGGCTGCGGCTTCGAACTCGTCACGACGAGGCCACAGAACGATGTGACCTCTCTCCACCGACTCGAACTGGTCCGGCTCGTCGGCCGAGAGCTCGACGACGTGCGTACCGTACTCGAACGTAAGCTCGGCGACGGCCGCTGGGGGCGGCGCCGAGAAGCCGCGCAAGAGCAGCACCGGCACCGGATCGCGTTCGATGATGGTCTCAGGGGCGACGTCGAGCTCAAACATCGAACGTCACGACCTCGCGCACCGCATCAGGCTATCTTATCACGACGATATAGCCCTGGGAAAGTCGCCGTTCGGCCCCAAGCGCGCCGCTGAGGTGCGGGAATCCTCCGAAGCGCTCGAAAAGGGAACCGAGTGTTCGTCTCGCGCGGCGCGTTCATCAATTCGTCGCTTGGTCTCTCGGCGCTCGCAGCGGCGCGTTGGCCGGCGACCGCGCTCGCCGCGTCGCCGGGCACGACGATTACTCCCGTGCGTATCGACGCCAATCGCATCATCCGCACGATCGTCGGCCTGCGTCCGTATCGCTCGTCGGGATTCGTGCTGCGCGCGGAGTCATTCGGCTCGAAAGTGCTCGTGCACAACTACGGCCACGGCGGCGGAGGGTTCAGCCTCTCTTGGGGGTGCGCAACGCTGGCGGCCGATTTGGTTGTCGATCGTTCGCCCGCGCGCGCGGCGGTACTCGGCTGCGGCGTCATCGGCCTCACGACCGCCCGCATTCTGCAGAACCGGGGCTGGCAGGTGACGATCTACTCTTCCGATCTCCCGCCCGCGACGACTTCGAACATCGCCGGTGCGCAGTGGACGCCGACGACCGTCTTCGCGTGGGATGTGGTGAAGCCGGACTTTCTCGAGACGTTTCGCAAGGCGGCGCGTATTGCGAACCGGCAGTTCCAGCTGATGGTCGGCGACCAGTACGGCGTACGCTGGCTCCACAACTACGATCTCAAGCGCAACGCGCAGGCGACGGGCGGCGAGATCGACTACGCGCGGCGCGCCGGCATCGCGGATCTCTATGCCGACGTCGAAACGATCGATCCGGCAACGGTACCGTTCGTCGGCTACTCCGCCATCCGCCGGTTCGACACGATGTTGATGGAGCCGAACACGTTTCTGCCCGCGGTGCAGCGGGATTTTCTCTTACGGGGCGGCCATATCGTCGTACGCGCGTTTCGCCGGCCGGCCGACGTCGCGGCGCTCCACGAACCCGTCGTTTTCAACTGCACGGGCCTTGGCGCGCGCGACCTTTTCGCCGATCGTGAGATGGAGCCGGTGCGCGGGCAGCTCACGATTCTCGAGCCGCAGCCGGCGATTGACTACACGTATCTCGCAGACGGCCTGTATATGTTCCCGCGCAACGACGGCGTGCTTCTTGGCGGAACCTTCGAACGCGGCAACTGGTCGACCGCGCCCGACCTTGCGACTCAGGCGCGAATTCTAGCATCGCACGAAGCGATCTTCGCCCGATGAACGATAGAATGGAGTGCAGCGATGGAGATTCACGAGATCGTGTTGTCGGAGACCAGACCCGAAACGGAATGGGTGCGTTTAGGCCAGTGGGCAGCTGACCGAGGCGAAGTTGGTCCCGAGTGGCGATTTCGCGTCGCGCCGCCGGGCGAGGTACGCCGGCCGCTCGTTCCGGGAGGACGCCGTTATCGCACACGATGCGTTGCCCGCATTCACGTATCACGTGGGCGATCTGTTCGCCGTCCTCCGCCGCAGCTAGGAGCCTGCCGTCCTTAGATCGCGCGGGAGTGCTTCGCGGGTAGCCTGAACGCACACATCGTGTAGCATCCCGCGTAGATCGTTCCCTTGAGGACGACGGCCGTGGCCGGCGATGCGCCGTTGCCCGCATCGCTCCCCCAAACGATCGCTCCGGTCTTCTCATTGAGCGCCGTGATCGCGTGGTCGCCGTTGTTGCCGCCGCCGGCGTCGGTGTAGACGATTCCGTTGGCTACGGAGATGGCAGCGGTTACGCCCGTCGTTTGGGTCCAGAGCTGCTTGCCGTTGCGGGCCGAGAACGCGATGAGGCCGGTCGCATTGTGAAAGTCGATGAACACACGTCCATCGGCAGCCGCGAAGGCGTCGCTTGCAATATTCGGCAAGGTTTTCGACCACTTGACGGTCCCCCTCTTCTCGTTGAGCGCGACGAGTTTCGACGTGCTGCCGCCGGAGGCGGTCGCGTAGAGCGTGCCCCCGCCTTCGAACAACGAGGTGATGTACTGGGTCTGTAAATCTCTGCACCAGACGGAGGTGCCGGAGCTTGTGGCGAGCGCGCAGACGTCGGTCTCGTTGTGCTGGCTGCCTTGGCACGCGGCTGCCGCGAAGATGTATCCGCCGGCTGCGGGCAGCGGGAGGTCCCCGCCTGGGCCGGCATCTTTGCAGTCACTGGTTCCCGCATCTTGCCAGAGGACGTGGCCGGTCTTCGGGTCTACTGCCTGCGTGTACTCCGTGAAGTAGTTGTCGGAGAACTGGTAATACGCCACGCTGCCGGTCACTCCGGGCGACGTTGTTAGGCCGCAGTATCCCGCGACGCACAGTTGCGACCACATCAGCTTGCCGCTTTTTGCATTCAGGCCGCAGATGCCGGTCTTGAAGTTGCTGGGGCTGTTGTTGCTGCACGGCGTCAGAACGACGTTGCCTGAAACGGCCGGGACCGCCTCAAAACTGCCCCACGACCCGTTGAGGCCGACATCGGTCGCCCATTTCTGTTTGCCCGTGTTCGCATTGAGCGCAAACACCGACCCATTGGCTTGGTCTTGGTCGGCAACGTACGCGACGCTGCCGGCAACCACGATGCCGCTGGGCTGGATGATGTTCTGGTTATTCCAGGCGATTTGCAGCGTGGAGACATTCTTGGCGCCAATGACCTTCTCGAGCGGATTGAAACCGCTGTGCCCGGAGTCGTAGCCGTATTGAGGCCATGCCTGTGACTTTGTGGTGTTATCGGAACTCGCCGACTGCACGACGCCGGGCTGCGGCGGCAAGCCGCTGCCGGATCCGGCCGGCGCGCAGCCGCCCGCGGAGAGCAACGTGACGCCGAAAAGAAGAGAAGTAGTCGCAACGGTTGGTATGGTCCGCATGAAAAAGAACTCCCTTTCATAAAAGCCGGCCTGCCGCGATCTAAGCCCGCGGGATCAAGGCCACCGGACCATCGTAAAGGAATCGCCGGGCGCGCAGTATGGGTGGGCAACCCTACCCCCCGGGCTGCGGGCGTTAGCGTTCGGCGGTTACGTACGAGCGCAGTGCTCGACGTGAGGTAACGCCGAGTTTTAGGTAGACCGACCCGAGGTGCTTTTCCACCGTCTTGTGGCTGATCGAGAGGCTGCGCGCAATCTCCAGGTTTGAGTGCCCGCGCGCGGCCAGCACCGCGATCTCGCGCTCGCGGCTCGAAAGCGCTGACGTCTCGGTGGTGCCGGTCGAATCAAACGCGGATACTTTGTCTGCAGCCGTGCCTTCCAGGCGGTGCACGTGATAGGCGGCGCCGCAGTGGCGATAGAGCGAGAGCGCCCCTTCGGCATCGCCCGCCACCTCGAGCGCCGCCGCCTCGAGCAGTGGCGTGCGAAAGCGCCGAAAACCCTCGGCCGCGCCGAGCGCCAGGAGGCGCGCCTCGTCCGAGCGCCCGTCACGGAGGTGAGAAATCGCATCGAAGAGCGCGAGCGCCGGATCCTCGAGTGAATCCGCTGCGGTCTGCGTCGCGCGCAGGAGATACCCGCGCGCGCGCTCGCGGTCGCCGACCGCCCCGTACGAGGCGATGGCAAGCAGCGCGGGAACGTCGCCGCGAACGAGCTCGCAGTCGGGCAAAACACGATGCAGGAGTGCCGCGGCGTCGGCGTGCCGGCCGCGCCGTACCAGCAGCTCGGCAAAGCCAAAACCGCACTCGATCTCCGGCGCAGCGACGATCGTATCTTCGAAACCGTCAAACCACTTTTCGATCAAGCTCTCGTCGCCGAGATAAGCGCCGAGCGTTGCGCCGGCCGCCGCGGCAAAGATCGTGTTAACGCGGTTATCGGTCGTCGTCGGCACCGCCTCGACGGCCTCGCGCGCCCGCTTCAGATCTCCGCTCAAGATGTAACATAGCGCTGCGGTCGCGTGCGCGCACTCTTCGGCATGGCGGTTTCGCGATTCTCGCGCGATGCGCAGAGCCCGATCGATGCTCTCGCGCGCCTCCTCGTGCAGTCCGAACGCAGAAAAGTATTTTGCGCCGTTGTAATAGGCGCCCGCGACCGCGCCGTCTCCGTGCGCGCGCGCCGCCTCGAGCCACGCGGCGTGCTCGCGGCGGAAGCGATCGACGTCACCCAGTTCGGTCGCAACGCCGGCTGCGACGTGGTGGTAGCGGACGGCGATGTCGGTCGCGCCGGCAGCGCGGGGATCGAGCGCAACGAGATGCTTTTGCGCCCGCGAGGGAAATCGCAGCGCGAACGCCAGCCATGCGATGCCGAGGTGGAGTCGCGCCCGCGCGAGGTACTCGCTCGCGTCGAGGCGCGCCAGCATCCCTTCCAGCGGCGCGCTCGTATCGGCGAGGCCGATCGTGTAGGCAGTCATCGCCACGCGAACGCGGCACGCCGCCTCGCGTTCGAATGCCGCGGCTGCGCGAAAGCTATCGGCGGCCGCGCTGTACGTCGCTTGACCCTCCTCGGCCTGGCTCAAGACCAAACGCAGATTGGCGATCTTTTCCAGAATCGAGCCGCGCGTCAACGGGTCGATGCCTTTGGGTTCGAGCGCACGTCCGTAGAACGCGATCGCATCGTCGTGCGCGTACGTCCCTCGCGCCGCGTCGCCCGCCAGGTCGTTATAACGGGCGGACCGCTCGGCATCGCCGGCCGCCCACCAATGATAGGCCAAGGCCTCGATCGGCCGCTCGCCTTGGGGCGCGCTCTCCAGCGTCAGCGCGATTTTCCGGTGCAGCGGGCGCAGTTCCGCGCGCAGAAAATCCCCGCACAGCGCCTCTCGCGTGAGGCCGTGGCGGAAGCGAAAGACACCGGGCTCGATCTCGTCGATGAGCTGAAAATCGCGCGCGCGGCGCAGCGTCGAAAGCAGATGTTCGGGCTCGACGCCGGTGATCGTCGCCAGCAGGTCGAGCGAGAACGTGCGCCCGATGACCGCCGCCTGCGTAACGATGTCGCGTTCCTCGCTGCCAAACGGTCGTAACCGTTCGAGCAGCGCGGTGCGGACGCTGTGCGGGATCTGCCAACGTTCGCCACGGCTGCGCGCCTCGGTGGCTTGTTGCACCGCGTTCTTGAGCAGCTCTTCGGTAAAGAACGGATTACCTTCACCAGCGAGTGCAACGGCTTGGCGGATCTCGCGGCTCAGCGCAAATCCGGAGAGCGCCTCGTCGATGAACGTTCGCAGTTCGACGCCCTCGAGCGGCTCGAGATCGATGCGGCCGCCCTGCGCGTGGCGCGCGATCTTCGCGATGGCGGCCGTTGCCGGATGGTCGGCGTGCAGGTCGTCGGGCCGAAATGAGGCGAGGATGAGCAGCCGCATTCGATGCACTTGCGAGCCGAGATATTCGAGTAGGTCGAGCGTTGCGGCGTCGGCCCAGTGCAAATCTTCGATGACGATGACCAATGCTTTTCGCGCCGCGATGGCGGCGAAGCGCTCCACGATCGCCTCAAAGTACTGCCGCTTCGAATCCGCCGGGGGGAGGTGGGAAGCGGTGGGATCGAGGTTCGAGAGCGCGCTCGATATCGGCCCGTACGGGCCGCCGCCGAACTCTCGGCAGGGACCGAACGTGATACGCCAGCGAGAATACGTTAGCGAGCGGCAGAACTCGGCGATGAGCCGCGACTTCCCGACGCCGGCTGCACCCGCGATGAAGACGACGCTGCCGCGCGAGGCGCCCGCCTCGAGCCGCCGTTCGCGCAGATAGGCGAGCTCAGCCCGGCGTCCAACGAACGGGCGGCAGAGGACCGGTCGAACGATCACAATGAGACGATGATTGGCGGCCTTGGGTTTCGACGCCTGGAGCAAGCGGTGTTTGCGCTGCCAACGCGTCGAGTTTACTGCTGAGCCGCCGGTACTCTTCCGAATTAAGAGCAACGAACGCGCGGGCGCGTGCGTAATATCGCAGTGCGTCGTGAGCGGCGAATGCGTCGGCCGCCCGGTCGCCGGCGAGTTCGTTGTAGCGGACGCAGCGGACGGCGTCCCCGGCAGCCCACGAGTGGTAGGCGAGATCGTCGAGCGAGGCGGCCTCCGATTCAAGCTCCGCTTCGAGAGCGCGTCCAATTCGCCGGTGGATCGGACGGACGCGCGTCCCGATGAACTCTTCGTATGCAATATCCCGGGTTATCGCGTGGCGGAACGCGTACCAGTTGCCGGGCGAACTTTCGGGCACGACGAGTTGGAGGTTACAAGCTGCCTCGAGTGCTGCCCGAACGCGGTCCTCGTCAGAGGCCAAAACGGCGGCGAGCAGCGCCAGCCGAAACCGGCGGCCGATGAACGCGGCGCGCATCAAAACGATTCGTTCCGAACGACTCAGACGCCGAATGCGATCCAGCAACACCATGGCGAGCATATCGGAGGCGGGCACTCGATCAGGATAGAGCCTCGCGCGCTGGAGCGCTATGGGGAGGTCCCCCTACCTCTAGACGAGCCAGTCGAGCCCAGCGGGCGGTCCGAATCCCGGAACCAGGTAAGGAAAGAGCCCGGGCTTTACGGCTTCAGGCTCTTCTTTTCGTTAGTTACGTTTGGAAGGCTCCAGCCTACATCGGAGGCATCGGTTTGGCGCCCATCGCGGTCGCCTGCGACTTGCACATCATCTTGACGTGATTCTTAGCCATCATCGCCTGCTTTTGCGACTGCGACATTCCGGCGCTCTTGGCCATCATCTGAGACTTGGTCATGTACATTTTGGTGTTCATATTGACACCGACGACCGAATCGCCGGAAGCACACTTCGGCATCGCTGGCATCGAGGACATGCTGCTTTGGGCTACGCCCGGCAGCATGCTCGCAAAGAGGATGCCGACGGTGAGGACGAGCCCTGTCGTAATGGTCTTCATCTTTATCTCCTAAAGCAAAGAAAGGAGGTCGTGGGGAACTGCTAACCCTCTAGCTAATACGCCCGAAGAATCCTTTTGGATGACGGTTCGAAGTTGTCGGGGCGATCCCGAGCCTTCGGGATAGCTGCCCTTGCGGGCGTGGTCCTCGAGGAGACCGCGCAGGCCGCGATTCTTGCGATGGTCCGTTTACCGGCCTGCAACTTCTCGCGAGCAGCGCTACACGATTTAAGCTTTAAACCCCAGACGGATTTTATCGAAGGTTCCCTCAATGAGCTGCGGCGCGATGGGGTAGAGATCGGTCATGAAGCGAACCGTCAGTGCGGCTGCTCCTCAAAATGGAACGAACAATCGTTAAACGTGCAGCCGTTCAGATTATAAGGGCTGGTCGCCTTGTACACGATCGCGCAGCGATCGAACGTGCAGCGTTCGAACTGCTTTCCATCGAGCTGGACGCGAGCATTGCTAAAACGGCTTCCGCTGATGAGCGCCATAAGAACCGCCTTCCCACGGGCCCATTCGACGCCCGAGTGGCTGTTACTGGTCGAATCCCTGCGACGGCCCGGCGCGCTGGTTGGTCTGCACGTGCGCGTCGTGATCGACGAAGACGGTGAAAGTCTTGTCGGTTCCAATCGTGACGTCCCGGCCACGCACGAAGTTATGCGCGAAAAACCCTACCGGACCGAGAAGTACCCACGAGAGCAACGTCGCCGTACTTGCAGCGCCCTTTGTGTCCCCGCTTTCGCTCGCGTGGTTCGTCGTCGATAGCTGCAGCATTCCGCCGTCGGAACTATAGACCCAATCGACGCTCATGCTGATCTTGCCGCCGCTTCCGTTCCCCGAGGCGTGCGTGACCTCGGTCACGGTCGCATGGCCGTTTGCCCCGGCGGGGACGACGACCCAGCCGTCGACGGCGACCGGCTTCTTGACGACGATCGCGACCTGATCGTTGGCGGTCGCCGTCGCGGAAGATATTGGTTCGGTCAAGGCTACGACCACGGTGGTCCCGCCCGGGACAAGCACCTTTTCGGCGCCGCCAGGCTGAGGGGAACGCGCAGGAGCCGGCGGACTGCTTGGGGGCGTCTGCGCGCAAACCGGAACGAGCGAAAAAATGAAGACGGATAGGGTTGCCGCGCAAAGGCGTAACACGCGCTCTCTAATCGCGCGAGTAATATTTGACATATTTCCTTCCCGGCGAGGCCGTGCTTAGGTCTGGGCGGAGCTTCGCCTTAATAATTTTATCGGGGCCAACCCGAGCGAACCTTAGCCGGATTGCTCAGCGCTCCGGTGAGCGATATCGAACGCGCCCGGGGTCGAAGGTGCCCGGTCCGTCGCCCTTGTGCGCCAGCCTATGTCGAACAAACGTGCGGTTGCTAGCTACAGATAGGAGCGCCCCTCGCGTTTGAGAACGAATGTGCAATGCCTGAAGACCTTTTCTCCGCGTTTAAAGATCGGCAGCGCGAGATGTGGGCTTCGTTCCCTCCAACCGCAACGTTTACGACCCCACCGGCAGCGCATCTCGTGCGCTTCGCCGGTATTTCGCCGGGAGAAGCGGTTCTCGACATTGGAGCCGGAACCGGCGTCGTCGCGATTACCGCGGCGAACGCGGGAGCGCGCGTTAGCGCGCTCGATCTCACGCCTGCGCTGCTCGAAGCGGCGCGAGAAAACGCGCGGATCGCGGGATTTCCGGAGATCGACTGGGTCGAGGGCGATGCCGAACGCCTGCCGTATCCCGATGCTTCCTTCAACGTCGTACTCAGCCAGTTCGGACACATGTTCGCTCCGCAGCCTGACGTTGCAATGGCCGAGATGCGTCGCGTCCTCAAGCCGGGAGGCCGCATCGCGTTCGCAACCTGGCCCCCGGATCGACTCGTCGGGCAGTTCTTTGCGCTTATCGGCCGCAACTCACCGCCATTGCCGCCAGGCGTCGTGCCGCCGGTGCTGTGGGGCGACGAAAGCGTCGTCCGGGAGCGCCTCGCGAAGAGCTTCGACGAACCGGTGTGCGAGCGCGGCGTGATGGCCGTTCCGGCCTTGAGCCTCGCGCACTACCGCTTATTTATGGAGCGTTCCGTCGGACCGATGGAGAGACTCGTTGCAAGCCTGGCCGGCGACCCCGAGCGTCTCGCCGCGCTGCGGCGCGAATACGAAGAGATCAGCGCACCCTACTACGCAAATAACATTATCTCGCAAGAGTACCTCTTAACCAAAGCAGCGGCGAAAGCATAAAACGCGATGCGTACGGCCGCGATCGTTATCGCAACCCTCCTGCTGACGGCGGCCGCCAGTCCGCCGCCGTCGCTGCAGAGCCTTCTGCGCGATCGCGTGCGCTACGTCTTCGTCATCTACCAAGAAAACCGGTCGTTCGATCATTACTTCGGCACCTATCCAGGAGCCGACGGCATCTACACGGATGCCGCTCGCGCGCACGGCTTCTCGCAGTACAACCCAATCGCCAAACGCCAAACGACCGCGTTCCGCGTCGATACGCCCGACCTCGGACTGCTGAACAACGCCCGAACGCTCGTCGATGCCGGCATCAATGCGGGTAAGATGGACGGCTTTGTCGCCGCGGAGATCGCCTGGGCGCAGAAGATGCCGGCGAAGGCGCAGCAAGAGCTCGGCATGACCGGCCCGGCCGAACTCGCTTCGGTCGGCGACGAGTCGATGTCGCACGTCGATTGCGATACGATCCCCTACCTTTGGATGTACGCGAGCCGCTTCGCGCTCTTCGATTCGTTCTTCCAAGGAGCGCGCGCGCCGTCGGCGCCGAGCAACGTCGAGATCATCGCTGCACAGAACGGCGAGTCGGAGTATAAAAAGTACGGAGCCGCGGGTCCTCCCTACACCGCGGACCCCAAGGGAACGGCCGGACGGGGCGTCCCGATGTTCGTCGATCTCGATCCCGCTTGGGGGCCCTACAACACCAAAGACACCAGCGCCGAGAAACAGGTCGATCAAACCTACGCTAACGTGCTGCTCAATCTCGAGGGCGCGAAATCCGGCGACCTCAAGAACTACACGCAGGACATCGGCGACGACATCGCCTTCCTGCGCGGCAAAGGCGACGCCGCCGTCAACTGGACGTGGTATCAGCAGGGCTACAACAATCCCGCCGATCCCGGGCGCACGTCGCTGGTCACGCATCACCTCGCGCCGCACTACTTCGGCTACATCGCCAAGAACGCATCGATGGATCGCGGCGTGGCCGACATCACACAGTTCGATTCCGACGTCGCGACCGGTAAGCTCGGCGAGAGCGGACTCTTCTACCTGAAGGGCGGATTCACGAGCAATCAAGGTTTGCATCCGGCCGGCGCCGCGCCGCACACTTTTACCGGCGACGACGACCACCCTGGCGAGTCCGACCTTCAGGTCGCGCAAGCCGACGTCGCCCAGCTCGTCAACACGATTGCGCGCAGCAAGTACTGGAGCCAGTCGGCGATCGTCATCACCTGGGACGATCCCGGCGGCTACTGGGATCACGTGCCGCCGCCGTCGTGGCTCGTCTGCCCCGACGGCAATCCCTGCGGCAACGGACAGCGGGTGCCGATGCTGCTGATCTCGCCGTACGCACAAAACGCCGTCGTCCACGAGTCCGACGATCAGGCTTCGGTCATCAAGTTCGTCGAGCACCTCTTCAATCGCACGCCGCTCGCGCAGTTGCCGGACGAAGCGCGCTACATGCCGTTCGGCCCACGCGACGCGACCGACCAAACCGGCGATCTCTCCGGCGGCTTCGACGAGCAGCGCCTGCGCGGGGAAAAGCCGCCGATTCCGGCAGAAGAAGCGGTGATCCCCAACGACGTCGTGGGCGCGATTCCAAGCCCCTGGTCGTGCCGGTCGCTCGGCCTGCATCCGGTACCGCCGCCGCCCGGAACCACCGATGCGCCGCCCGCGGGTTTCAATCCGCGCGTGCTCGTCGTGCCGCTGCCATAGGAAACTGCGTCCCAAGGTCGATCTCAGCGAGGAAGGCTACCGTTAAGCGATGGACTCTCGAGCGCCTCGCATAGCCGTCATCGACGATGAGGAGCCGATCCGCCGTTTGCTCACGTGGGAGCTCGAAGCGGCCGGATTCGAGGTTCGCGGCGCCCGCGACGCGCTCTGCGGGCTCGAGATGGTTCGCGAATTCGATCCGTCGCTGATCTTGCTCGACGTGATGATGCCCAAGATCGACGGCATCAGCGTTCTGCCGCGCTATCGCGCGTTGACGCAGGCGCCGATCTTCATCCTCAGCGCCAAAGGGGAGACTGGAGATAAGGTGCACGGCCTCGAGCGCGGTGCGGATCAATACCTCGCCAAGCCCTTCGAAACGCCCGAACTGATCGCGCGAATCCGTTCGGCCTTGCGCCGGCCCCAGCTCGATTCACCCGAGTTCCTCACCTACGAGGAGCTCGAGATGGATCTGCGCCGCCACAAAGTTCGCCGCGGCGAATCGGAGCTGGCGCTGACCGGGCGCGAGTTCCGTCTTCTCGAAACCTTCATGCGCGAGCCGCACCGCGTCTTCAGTAAAGACGATCTGCTCGATCGCGTCTGGGGCTACGAATCCGAGGTCTCGCAGAACTGCGTTGAAACCTACATTTCGTACCTGCGAGCCAAGGTCAACGCAAACGAGCACGAGGCTGCGCTCGTGGTAACGATACGGGGCGCGGGCTACACCCTGCACTCGTAACGGCGCTTGCACCTTCCGACGCTCCGCAGCCGCCTAATTGCGTGGCACGTGACGAGCGGCGCGTTGATCGTCCTTTGCTGCGCGGCGTTGGTCGCGATCGTGATGAGCGAAGCCCTCTTCTATCAAGCGCGCCAGGCAATGAACTCCGCGGCGCGGCAGATTCCCGCCCTGGCCGCTTCGTACGATTGGCAGAGCGGTTCTCCCGACGATATCGACGCCTACTTCGCGGCGCGGCTGGCACCGCTGCCGGTCCGCACGCACACCGAACCATTCCCCGGAATCCACCATTTCGCCGCGCCGCGCGGGTCGTTTCGGGAAGGCCTGTTCGTGCGGCTGCTGATGGAACGGGTGCGCCCGCTCACGATCGTCTACGGCCCCGTCCGCACAACGATCTTCGTCAGTCCGTCGTTTTACAAACGCTTCGTCGGATATTACTTTGCGGCCATGGCGGTCATCGCGATCGTCGTGATCGTCGCCGCCTGGCGGATCGCGATCGTCGTCGCGTCGAACTCGCTCGATCCGCTGCTGCGCACTACTGCGGCACTCAATCGCTTCGGCGAGGGCGATTTCACCCCGGCTGCGGTTTCGACCACCGATACGAGTGAAGTCGGCGAGCTGGTGCAGGCGTATAATCGCGCCGTCGCGCAGATCACGCGCGCGCTCGACGAACGCGCGAAGGCGAGCGCCGAGATGCGCCAGTTCGTGGCCGATGCCGGCCATCAGCTGCGCACGCCGCTGACGGTGGTCATGGGCTACTTGAGCGCGATGGCCGCACGCCGCTTGAGCTCGGAGGGAGACGCCGTGCCCGCGATGCTCGGCCAGAGCCGCCGCATGAAGACGCTCATCGACGAGCTTATCCTGCTGGCCCGCCTCGAGGACGTCGCGCCGATCGGGGAAACGGTCTTCGACTTGAACGACGTCGTGCGTGACGTGCCGCACGGCTTCTCACTCCAAGATCAGCAGCGCCTCCATCTGGAGCTCGCAGGTGCGGCGGCGCCCGTTCGCGCCGCTGCCACAGAGCTTCGCGAAGCGTTGACGGCCGTCGTCGACAACGCGCTGAAGTACGGCGGGCACCTGCCGATCGCGATCCGTGTCCGCCGCGACGACGGCCTCTGCGAGATCACCATTACCGACGAGGGCCCCGGGTTCTCACAAGCGGATCTCTCCTCGGCCTTCGATCGCTTCTATCGCGGCACGGCCTCGGAAGGAATCGTTGGAACCGGACTAGGCCTGTCGATCGCCGCAAAAGCGGTGCAGCGAGCCGGCGGCTCGATCGAACTACGCAACAAAGACTCCGCCGGCGCCGCCTGCATCATCCGCATACCCATCGCCGCGTAGCCGGTCATCCGGCGGCGCCGTGCAGGCGTATAGAAAAACGTGAACCGGCGATGTTCCATTCTGGCAGGCATCCTAGCGATGGCGTCGGCGGCAAGTCTCCCCGCGCGCCCCGCGCAGGCCACGGTCGGACCGCTCTACTCGGCGGACCAGTGGATCGATGCCCGCGTCACGGCGCCGGACCTGGCTGGGCACGTCGTCGTTCTAGACATCTTCACGGTCGATTGCTCGAACTGCCAAAACGTCGTGCCCAATCTGCGTTCGCTCTATGCCAAGGATCGCTCCCGCGGCTTGCGCATCATCGGCATTCACGCGCCGGAGACCCCCGCCGAACGAGGACGACCGTACGTCGAGCAAAGCTTGGCGCGGCAAGGCGTCGTTTGGCCCGTGGCCATCGACAATGACTTCGCCCTCTGGAAGGCCTACGGCGCCGATGCGTGGCCGACGCAACTCTTCTTCGATCGGCAAGGGCGGCTGCGTAAGGTCATCGTTGGCGACTCGCAGGATGACCAAGTCCGTGCGACGGTCGAATCGCTGCTCCGCGAGAACGCCGCCGCAAACCAGTAGCTGCGCTCGATTTCCCGGCAACCTCCTCGGATTCGGCGCGACCTCCCGTAGCCGTGCCGGACTTGCGCATGTTAGCGTGATGATGGAAGCGCCGCTTCAAAGAGGAGGAGCCATGCGTCGTTACGCCCTCGCGATCTGCTCGCTCTCGATCGTCCTGGCGGCGGGCTGTGCGGCGCCCGTCACGCCCAACGTCGCGCAACGCTCGTCGGCGCGGCAGCCCAGCGGCACGAGCGGTTACACCGAGACGCTGCTTCACCGTTTCGAGAGCAGCCCGGATGCTGCGAGTCCGGAAGCCGGCGTCATCCTCGACTCGGCCGGTAATCTCTACGGCACGACGATCGAGGGCGGCGCGAATCAAGACTGCCCCGGCGGTTACGATTCAGGTTGCGGTGCCGTGTACGAGATCGATGCCGCCGGAAAATACCACGTGACGTACAGCTTCGCCGGCACGCCCGACGCGAGCGAACCCTTCGCCTCGCTGCTGCTCGTGCACGGTACGCTCTACGGGACGACGGCAGTCGGCGGCAACGTCTACACGTGCTTCGCGTACGGGGGCGACGGCTGCGGCACGATCTTCAAGATCGGCCCGAACGGCAAGGAGCGTCTGCTCTATCGGTTCCGCGGAAACTTTGGAAGCCGCCGGCCCGACGGCCAAGATCCCCAAGCCCCGCTCGTCGCCGATTCGTCTGGGAATCTCTACGGCACGACGGCGTACGGCGGCACCGATGAGTACGGCACGATCTTCAAATTGAGCAAAACGGGTAAAGAGACCGTCCTCTACTCCTTTACCGACGGCGCCGACGGCGGCCGTCCGTACAAAGGCGTCATTCGCGATGCCTCCGGCAACCTATACGGTGCCGCGTATGCCGGCGGAAACCCGGGCTGCGTCGGCGGCTGCGGGACGATCTTCGAGTTGAGCGCGAGCGGCACGCTGAGCACGCTCTATACGGCACGAGCGATGGCGGCAATCCGTACGGCGGCCTCATGATGGATCCTGCGGGCAACCTCTACGGCACGGCCCAGAACTTCGGCAACACAAGCTGCAATAAGAAGGGCGGCAACCCGGGTTGCGGTACCGTCTTTCGCCTCAACCGCAAGCATAAATTCAAAGTGCTGCACGTCTTTGCCGGCAGTCCCGACGGCGCGGTCCCCAACGAAACCTTGATTATCGATAAGCAGGGCAATCTCTACGGCACGACGTCCTTCGGCGGCGACGACACGTGCAACGGCGGTTACGCGTGCGGCGTCGTCTTCGAAATCGATTCGCGCGGCAAGGAGTCAATACTGCACACGTTCACCGGCGGAAAGAAGGACGGTGAAGTTCCATACGGCGGCGTCACGCGCGATGCATCGGGCAATCTCTACGGCACGACCGTGAGCGGCGGGATCGGTCCATGCAGTCAAGGCTGCGGTATCGTCTTCAAGTTGACTGCTGGCCGGACAAGCTCGCTCGCCTCGCCCTAAAAAACGAGAAGGCGTCCGCCTATATTGCAAGAATAAGATCGTCCGGCTGCCGCGTCGGCCTCACTACAAGATCGGCTTATGGGGAGACGATATTGAGACGATCTCACTTTTTGCATGCTCGCGGCCGGATCGCCGCGTGCGCATCCGCTTTTGTGATTCTCGCGCTCGCGGGTTCCGTCGCGTGGGGCAGCAAGTTGGTCCGTCAGGTTCCGCTCGATGCCTCGAAGATTCCGCAGTTCGCGGATAACCTTCCCGATTTTTCGCAACTCGGCCGGGTCAACGGCGACGCGCCCTACTCCGTGCGCTCCGAGGAGTTCCAGCAGAGAGTTCTGCCCGCATCGTTCTACCAAAAGCTGTCCGCGCCGTATAGCGCCGGCACGATGGTCTTCGGCTACGGCATCGACCAAGGCGATCGTCACTATCCCGCGCACGCAAAAGGGCTGTATCCGGGCTTTACCGTCGTCGTCAACCGCGACCGCGAAACCGTCGTCAGCTACCACAACGATCTCGTCGCCGAACCCAATCGCACCGGCTGGTTCCGCAACGCCACGGGGCCGAGCCTCGAGAAGACGTTCACGATCGATCAGAGCCTGCACTGGGCCAATCCAATGAACGATCCGATGACGGTCGGCGGCGACGGCAACCCTCGGGTCTATCTGGGCGCGATCGCGGCGGTGACCCATCTGCACGGCGCCGAAGATCCCTCGGCTTTCGACGGCGGCCCGAGCGAATGGTTCACGCCTGGCGCCGAGGGCAAACTCGGCGATGGCAGCCACGCCGGCAAACGCGGGCCCGGCTTCGTCTCGAGCACCTATCGCTATCCGAACGGTCAAGAGCCGGCGACGCTCTGGTTTCACGATCATACGCTCGGCACGACGCGCACGAACGTCGGCGCCGGCCTAGCCGCCTTCTATCTCATCCGC
This sequence comes from Candidatus Cybelea sp., assembly GCA_036489315.1. NCBI lineage: Bacteria > Bacillati > Vulcanimicrobiota > Vulcanimicrobiia > Vulcanimicrobiales > Vulcanimicrobiaceae > Candidatus Cybelea > Candidatus Cybelea sp. Next base: position 6,767 of record DASXFZ010000037.1, on the reverse strand, counting down.
GGCGACGGCGACGACGGCATCGCCGGCCCGGGCAAGCTTCCCGGCGGCCGCCAAGAGGTCGAGCTCGTGCTGCAAGATCGCCAGTTCGATACCAACGGCCAGCTGATCTTCCCCGACGGCTATCCCCCCGGCCTCGACGGCCCGCTGCAGAATCCTAAGCTGCATCCTTACTGGATGCCCGAATTCTTCGGCGACGTCATTACCGTCAACGGCAAGAGCTGGCCGAAGTTTGCGGTCGCGCCGAAGCGCTACCGGCTGCGTCTGCTCGACGGCGCCTCCGTGCGATTCTTCAACCTTCAGTTCTGCGCGCGGTCGAAGGCCGGAATGGCGCGCGGCGCACACGGCTCGTGTCTGCCCGGTGAGAGCGTCGTTCCGTACTACGTGATCGGCGACGACGGCGGCCTGCTCAACAAGCCGGCAAAGGTTCAGAAGCTGCTCTTTTCGCCGGGCGAACGCTACGATATCGTCGTAGATTTCGCGCGCTTCCGCGGGCAGGCGATCACCGTCCGCAACGATGCGGTCACGCCCTATCCCAGTGCGTTTGCGAAGTTCACGCCGTCGCTGGAAGGCCGCATAATGCGCATCAACGTTGCTAACGCGAGCGTCCCCGACACCAGCTACAATCCCGCAACCGGCGCGCCGTTGCGCGGCGCGGGCAGCACGGTCGCGCCGAAGCTGGATCGGATCGTCCAGCTCCCCGGAACGCCGGGCGGCCTCGCGCTGCGCAAGCCGATCGCCGACGGCAAAGTCGTCCAAGTCTACCGTCAGCTGACGCTCAATCCGATCTTCAAGTCGGGCGGTTGCCACTGGCCCGGGGCCGGCAGCACCGACATGATCGACGCGATGATCCTCAACAACACGGGCTTCGCAGAGACGACAACCGAGCGGCCGAAGATCGGCAGCACCGAAGTCTGGGATCTCATAGACCTCAGCAACGACGACCACCCTATCCACATCCATCTCGTGCAGTTTCAGGTCATCTCGCGCATTCCGTTCGACCTTCAAGGCTACGGCGCGGCCTACTACAAGCAGTTCCCGGGCGACAAGTGCGCGCCGAACGGAGGACCGCCCAAGCCCTACAACGTTGCCAATGCCGCCGGCGCGCTGGGCGGAAATCCCGACGTCACGCCGTTCTTTCTCAAACGCGTGCAGTCGTATTGCCTCGACGATGGCGTCTACGACCACACCACGGGCCCGGCCCGTCCCGAGGAGAGCGGTTGGAAGGACACGGTGATCGCGGCCTGCGGCCACGTCACTCGCATCGTCGTGCGCATCACGCCGCAGGACCTGCCCGCGATTCGCAACGGCGTGGCGATCGACTACAGCGGCCAAAACGAGTTCGCGTTCGATCCGACCGACTCCGATCCAACGCACATCGGCAAGGGTGGATATCCCGGCGGTCCCGGCTACGTCTGGCACTGTCACCTCATCGACCACGAGGATAACGACATGATGCGCCCGATGCTGCCCGCGCCCTGACGTGAACGGCAACAGCGTTCATCTCCTGGTCGCTGCGCGTCCGCGCGCGGGCGCCGAAGACGCATTTTCGCAGTGGGCCTCGCGTTTGCAGAAAGCAGCGCTGGGGTTCCAGGGCAGCCTCAGCTGCGAGCTTTGGCCCCCGACGCCGCCCGATCAAGAGGAATGGGTGGCCGTCATGCGCTTCGCGACGCTCGATGCGTTACGCAGCTGGCGCGTCTCCGAAGAACATCGCGCGCTGATTGCGCAGGCCCAGCCGTTGGTCGAGGGCGGCCGTGTGATCGAGCTCACCGGCGGAGCCGCAACAGAGTTCTACGTGCAGAACAGCGCGACCGAAGTAATCGTCACCGAAGTCAAATCCGGTAAGGAGAACGACTATCGCGACTGGGCGAACCGCATCGACAAGCTCGAGAGTGCGTTTCCCGGATTTCGCGGTTCGTACATGCAGCCGCCCGCCGCCGGCGAAACGGCCTGGACCACGCTGCTGCGCTTCGACACGATCGAAAAACTCAACGCGTGGCTCGAATCGCCCGCGCGCGCGTCGCTGCTCAAAGACGCCGAAGACCTCGTCGAGCGCGTCGTCGCGCATCGCGTCGACACCTCGTTTCCCGGCTGGGTCCCCGTCAGCCCGGTCACCGGCAAGCCGCCCAACATGTGGAAGACGGCGGCCCTCGTGCTGCTCGGGCTCTTTCCGGTCGTCATGCTGGAGCTGAAGTTCCTCATGCCGCATTTACGCGGGCTCGGGGCGCTCGGCACATTCATCGGCAACGCGATCAGCGTCGGCTTGACCACTTGGCCGCTGATGCCGATTGCGATCCGCGCCTTCCACGGCTGGCTCTTTCCCGAGAATCAGCCGCGCTGGGTCGTTATCTGGAGCCCCGTGCTTTTGATCGCGTGCTACGCGATCGAGCTGCTTATCTTCTGGCGTCTGCTCTGAGGTTTTCTACATGAACTTAAACACCGTCACCGAGGTAAAGCGTCCGCGAACGCTCGAAGAGATTGCGGGCTGGCGGCCGGGCAACGCGTGGCTTGCGGGCGGCACGTGGCTCTTCTCCGAGCCGCAGATTCACACCGATACGCTGATCGATCTCGAAATGCTCGCGTGGCCGTCGCTCACCGTAAGCGATGCCGGGCTGGAGATCGGCGCGACCTGCCGCATCGCGGAGCTTTACGCCTTTGCGGCCCCCGACCCGTGGACCGACGCCTCCCTGATTCGCGAGTGCTGCCGCTCGTTTCTCTCGTCGTTTAAAATCTGGAACGAAGCGACCGTCGGGGGCAACATCGTGATGTCGCTGCCGGCCGGCCCGATGATCTCGTTGACGGTTGCGCTCGAGGGCGTCTACGAGCTGTGGCCGCGCGCGGGCGAGACGCGCCGCGTTCCGGCCGTCGAGTTCGTCACCGGCTCGCACGCAAATCTGCTCGCGCCCGGCGAGCTGCTGCGCGCGATCCATCTGCCTGCGAGCGCGTTTACCAAACGCCACGCCTTCCGCCGCGCCTCACTCACGCATCTGGGGCGTTCCTCGGTGCTGCTGATCGGCACGCGCGGCTCCTGCGATCTGCTGCTGACGGTCACCGCGGCGACGCTTCGTCCGGTGCAGATTTGCTTCCGCGAGCGCCTGCGCGAGCACGAGCTGCGCGCCGCGATCGACGCTGCGATTCCGCCCGAGCTCTATCTCGACGACGTGCACGGCTCCCCGGCACATCGCCGCCACCTCACCTATCATTTCGCTGCGGAAATCTGCGAGGAGCTCTTCGCTTCATGAACCTGAGGGTAAACGGTAAGTCCTACTCCGCGACGCCCGCGGCGGGGCAGTGCTTGCGCACGTTCGTGCGCGACCTCGGCTGGTACGGCGTCAAAAAAGGCTGTGACGGCGGCGACTGCGGCGCGTGCACCGTCTGGGTCGACGAGAAGCCGGTCCACAGCTGCCTCTATCCGGCATTTCGCGCCGAAGGGCGGAGCGTGACGACGCTCGAGGGGCTCGCGCAGCCCGACGGTACGCTGCATCCGATGCAGCAGGCCTTTCTCGACGCGCAGGCCTTTCAATGCGGCTACTGCGCCGCCGGGATGATCATGACGGGCGCCGCGCTGTCCGGCGAGCAGAGAGAAGACCTTCACCAATCGCTCAAGGGCAATCTCTGCCGCTGCACCGGGTACGGTTCGATTCGCGACGCCTTTGCCGGCAAGAAGAACGTCGCGCCCGATGCGGCGGGCAAGTCGAAGGGCGAGAGCGTCCCCAATCCCTTTGCGCGCGACATCGTCACCGGCCACGCCCGCTATACGACCGACCTTGCGCCGCTCGACGGCATGCTGCACCTCAAGGTGCTGCGCTCGCCCCACGCGCACGCCCGCATCAAGTCGATCGATAAAACCGCGGCGCTCGCGGTCCCCGGCGTCGTCGACGTCTTCACCTGGGAAGACGTCCCCCGCAAACTCTACACGACGGCGATTCACGAAGATAACCGCGTCGACCCCGACGACATGTACGTGCTCGATAACGTCGCGCGTTTCGTCGGGCAACGGATCGCCGCCGTCGTCGCCGAAACCGAGGGCGCGGCGGAAGAAGGCTGCCGCAAACTCGAGGTCGAGTACGAGATCCTGCCCGCGGTCTTCGATCCCGAGGAAGCGATGCGCCCGGGAGCGCCGCAGCTGCACGATAAGGGCGAGTTCTCTCGCGCGATGCATCCCGAGCAGAACATCTTTCTCGAACTGCACGGCGAGATCGGCAATGTCGAGCAGGGCTTCCGCGAGGCCGACGCGGTCTACGAAAGCACCTACGACGCGCCGCGCCAGCAGCACGTGCACCTCGAAACGATGCAGGCGATCAGCTGGCGGGGCGACGACGGGCGCTACCACGTCCGGACGAGCGTTCAAGGCCCATTTATCGTCAAGTCCAAGCTCTGCTTTATCTTCGGGCTCAATCTCGCCGACGTGCACGTCTTCTGCGAACGCGTGGGCGGCGGCTTCGGCGGCAAGCAAGATATGATGAGCGAGGACCTGCCGCTGCTCGCAACGCTCAAGTTGGGGCGTCCGGTCACCTGGGAGTTCACCCGCGAAGAGCAGTTCACCGGCGCGACGACCAAGCACCCGATGAAGACGCGGGTGAAGATCGGCGCCAAGAAAGACGGTACGATCACTGCGATCCAGTATCGCGTCGTCTCGAACACCGGCGCCTACGGCAACCATGGCGGCGAGACGCTTGCCAACGGCATGTCGGGCCCATGGGCGATCTACAAGTGTCCGAACAAAAAGGGCGACGGCTACGCCGTGTATACGAACTTGCAATGCGGCGGCGGCTTCCGCGGTTACGGTACGTCGCAGACGACCTTCGCGGTCGAGTGCGCCGTCGACGAGCTGGCGCGCATGCTCGAGATCGATCCCATCGAGTTTCGCCGCAAGAACGTGGTGGGGCAGTACGACAACATGGAGTCCGCCTGGAAAGAGGCCACCGACCTCACGATGGGCAGCTACGGGTTGGATCAGTGCCTCGATCTCGTCGAGGAAGGCCTGCGCAGCGGTCGCGGTCTTCCCAAGCCCGACGGCGAGCACTGGCTGGAGGGCCAGGGCGTGGCGCTCTCGATGCTTGATTGCGTCCCGCCGACCGAACAGCGCTCCGGCTCCGAATGCGAACTGCGGGAAGACGGCAGCTATCACTTTACCGTCGGCTCAACCGAGATCGGTAACGGACTGATCACCGCGCAGCAGCAGGTCGTCGCGCAAATCATGGGCTGCCCGACCTCGCGGGTGAGCATGCTCAACGCCGATACCGACAAGACGCCGTACGACAGCGGCACGTTTGCCAGCGTCGGCATGATGGTGCCGCTCAAAGCGGTCGAGAACGCGGCGGCCGCGCTGCATGAGAAAATCCTGAGCTACGCGAGCCGAACGAGCGGCGAGAAGCTCGAGCACTGCCGCCTCGACGACGATCGCGTCGTCTGCGGCCGGCGCAAGATCCCGCTGACCGAGCTGTACGCGAAGGGCACCACCGAAGGTGTGGAGTTCAACGCATTTCGCAAAGCCTACGGCTCCCCGCGCACGGTGGCATTTTTTGCCTACGGCGTGCGCGTAGCCGTCCATCGCATCACCGGCGAGATCGTCATTCTCTACAGTGTCGAAGCCGTCGACGCCGGCGTCGTGATCAATCCCCACCAGCTGCGCGGCCAGGTGGTTGGCGGCGTCGTAATGGGCATCGGCTACGCACTGCAGGAGAAGATGGTCTACGACGAGAGCGGCGCCGTCATCAATCCGACGCTGCGCAACTATCGCATTCCGGCGATCGCCGACGCGCCGGAGAGCGAAGTCTTCTGGGCCGATACGCACGACAAGATCGGTCCCTTCGGCTCGAAATCGGTCGCCGAAAATACGAATAACCCCGTGCCGCCGGCGATCGGCAACGCCCTGCGCGACGCGACCGGTGTGCGCTTCACCTCGCTGCCCTTTACCGAGGACCGCATCTTCGCAAAACTCAACGAAGCCTAAAAGACGAAGGGAATCAGCATCTTCGTGTGGGCCCGGTAGGCGGGATACTGCGCGGGGAAGGCCTCTGCCATCGTCCGCTCCTCGACCCGCGCGCTGTAGACGAAGTACGGCCCGAAGATGGGCAGCGCCAGCACCCAGGTGATGCTCTCCGCCAGCGCCGAGCCGGCCATCGCGAGTAGAATTCCGCTGTAGATCGGGTGACGGACGAACGCGTACGGTCCGCTGGTTATGAGTTCGGGGTTCGCTTTGCGCGCCATCGGCAGGCCCCAGTTCGAGCCGAGGTAGAACCGCGCGTAAATTGCCAGTCCGATGCCGAGCGCGCAGAGAGCGACGCCCGCGATTCCCAGAGGAGCATTGCGGTTCGCGAGGTACAAGGTCGCGTGGCGGAATCCGTGCGAGACATTCGGGAGCCGCAGCATAGCCAGAACGAGCACGACGACGATGAGGCGAAGCAGGACCCCGCGCCCCCATGCGCGGCTGCGCAGGCTCGTTTTTGCGCCGAGGCTCGAAATAATCCAAACCGCCACGAAGAGCAGCCAGAGCCCGGCAACACACCAGTAGTAGATCGCCACGCGGCAGTTTTCTTTCCCGGTCGCACCTAGCCTCGCGCCGAACGCTCCGGCACGGCGCCTCGGGCACCGGGGCGTCGTTCTACGCTCGGCGAAGTGGTGTCCCCATGGATATTGCCGGAATCAAACATCTCTTCGGCCAAAGGGTGCTTGCAGACGCGGGCAAAGAGTTTGTGGGAACGCTCGAGCCGATCGCCGGAAGCCAAGAGACGGTCACGCTCAAGCCGCTCGACGCCGCGACTGCG